>JBFKFH010000120.1:0-9871 GCA_041618685.1 Rheinheimera sp. | reverse complement strand
TCAGATAATCATGCGCAGACTTTGCTTTGACAATACCCCAACCATAAGAGGTATCACGACCTGCTGCCCCACGATCTTCAGCCGTTGCATTCAAGGCGTTGCGGATTTGAGGCGCTGTACATTGCGGATGATTACTCCATACCAGAGCTGCGACGCCAGCAACATGTGGGGACGCCATTGAGGTTCCACTAATGCTGTTGTAGCCGCCATTATTCCAGGTTGAACTTACGCTTACGCCCGGACCGGCTAATTCAACCTGTGAGTTACGCTGAGAAAAACTCGCCAGTGATGCACTCGAATTTACCGCAGCGACCGAAATAACGGAATCGTAGGATGCCGGATAAGAAAAACTGGTATTGCCATCATTTCCGGCTGCCGCGACCAATAACATACCGCCATTATAGAAACCTGCCATCGCATTGCTTTCTGTCTGATTAGCAGAACCACCGCCCAGGCTCATGTTGACAACCTTGGCGCCGGCGTCTTTACACGACTGGATAGCCGTGATCAAATTAGACGCTGTTGTCCAGTTTCCGGAGTCATTGAAAATTTTTACAATATGCACCCCAGCCTGGCCAGAACCAATAACACCGACTACCCCGCTGTTATTGTTCAAAGCCACCATGGTACCGGCTACATGGGTGCCGTGGCCGTTACCATCTGAGTACCAGTTACCGTGGCCAGAAAAGGCGTAACCTGTTACACCTGAACTTTGCAAATCCTCATGATCTAAGTCGTAGCCAGTATCGATAACACACACCTTTGTATTGCCGGCGCTGCTGTCACTGACCTGATTAGCTTGCACCATGGTGATGCCGTATGGTGTGCTCTGCGCCATTGGGGTAATGATATCCATTATGTAGCGCTTAGAGTCTTCTTCAACATACTGGACGTTCGGGTCGCTTTCGAGCAATTGTCGCTGCTTAGGAGTCAGCTCAGCGACGCTGGCATTAATAAAACTAAGATGAGACAGCGCATTCACGTTTGCCTTTTCCAAAATTTGCTGAGCACGGGCAACTGAAAAGGTTATTGCTTCAGTAGTGCTATCAGCACTTGTTTGTGCGACAGGCTCTTTGTATTTAATAATATAGCGGCTAGATTTTTCTTCCGTCAGTTCAGCCTGGCTTTGTTTGACGTCTGGCTTTTTTATTCCTTCAGCGACAGCAACTGCAGTAAAACTCAGCACAAAGCAACCGGCAGACGCAGCCGCCAGTAGGGTTGTCATTTTTTTCATCATAGTACCCTTGATTAGTTATAAAGGTCCTTGTTGTACGTAGCGCATCCTGCTGCTCAATAATTAGCCAACCCCAAGCCATAGTTACATTACAATTACATTATAAATTGCTTACAAATACATGAGATAACCCCAAGAAAGGAAATTAAAGCAACTATCAGAAACAAATTAAGCTTTATGGGTACAAACAAGGTGGGATAGAACTGACGTTTATGTCTGTTAATTTAGTGACGCCGTCGGAATATCTGCGTTCACCTGGGGTAATTTAAACCAGAATGCAGTGCCTTGGTCGCTAGTTGTGTTAAAACCAATCTGCCCATGATGATTCTCAATAATTTTTTTACAAATCGCCAGCCCTAATCCGGTGCCTTCCTTCGAGCGGCTGTCTGAACTGTCGGCCTGAGAGAATTTTTCAAAAATTCGCGGCTGAAATTCAGCCGGAATGCCACTACCCTGATCGTCCACCACAAATTCAACCTCAGAACCGACCAAATTTATTCTGATGATAACCATGGCATGCTCAGGCGAAAACTTAATTGCATTCGACATCAGGTTATCCATGACCTGGCGTAATCGCATGGCATCAGCATGCACCCAGGCTTCATGTAGGCTGTCATCCAGTTTCAACTCTACCTGATAGCGCCTGGCATACGGCTGCATCGCCTGAATAGCCTGATGTGCCAACTCAACTAAGTTTACATTGCTAAAGCTTAGGGTGAAGGTACCTGTGGTGAACTTTTGCAAATCAAGGATATCACTGATTAGATGTGACAACCGCTCACTGTTAGTTTGGATGGTTTGCAGCATATTGGCGTACTGCGGATTGTCCGGCGTCACAACATTTTGTGCAATCAATCCGGCAGCCCCCCGGATAGCTGTCAATGGGGTACGCAGCTCATGACTGACCGTTGCGATAAACTCATCTTTCAATTTGTCTAAACGTTTTAATTCTTTATTCGATTTAGCCTGCTCTTCCAGACTGCGCTCCAGCTGACGCGTACGCAGGGATAATGTGACCGAGCTATCCTCCAGTGCTCTGGTGCGTTCTGCCACTTTAGTTTCCAGTACCAGCTGAGCCTTGGCCCTGCTGTCGACAGCAGCTTGCAGCAAACGATTTATCTGCCTTACGTGCCGCATACGGTACTGATGCATCAACCACAGCAACACCGCGATGCCGGCGACAACAGAATAACCGACCCAACGTTGCTGCCACCAATAGGGTAATACCTGCAGTGTTGCTACATGAGTGGCCTCGCTGAATACACCAAAACGGTTCGAGGCTTTGAGCCATAGCTGATAGGTGCCCACCGGCAGATTGGCATAAAAAGCGCTGTTACGGGTCTCAGCCAATATCCAGTCTGAGTTGATACCGTCAAGTTTATACAGAAACTGATTCCGCTGTGGGTCCTGATAGTCAAGTGCGCTAAATTCAAAATTCATTGTATGATTTTCGGGCGCCAGCTGTATCACTGACCAGGGCCTGCTATGCGGCTTAACGAGCAAATGCTGGTGATCTACGACGACAGCAGACAATGAGGGCTGCGGCAGATACTGGTCATAACGGAGCAATTCCGGACGCACAATTGCCAGCCCCTTCATCGCTCCGAAGTAAATTTGTTTATTGTCAGCGAATACGGCGTTAGTGTTTAGCTCTGAACTGACTAAACCATCCCGGCTGTTATAAAAAACAAACCTTTGCCCCCCAGCAGGCCTGAATGCAAGGCCTTTTGCCGTCATAACCCACAGGTGTCCATCATGCTGTAACACACCCAGCACGCTGTCCGACGGCAGTCCGTGTTGCCTGCCAAGCAACTGCTGCTCGCCTGTGGCCCGGTCATATAGTATCAGTCCGTCGCGACTGCAAAGAGCCAACAATCTGTTATGTTCACTGACACACTGCACATTATCGTTTGTAATGCTGATGGCTGAGTTTTTTGCAGTACTGTACTGCACAATCT
Source organism: Rheinheimera sp. (assembly GCA_041618685.1). GTDB lineage: Bacteria > Pseudomonadota > Gammaproteobacteria > Enterobacterales > Alteromonadaceae > Alishewanella. The sequence continues at coordinate 6,679 of JBFKFH010000120.1, read as the reverse complement.
CATCGCTTGCTAAATCCAGCTGAAACAACCCGCTGTACCGGGTTGCCACCCATAACTGACGATCAGCGCCGATAAATACCTGCTGTACTGCATTACCAACCTGCTGCGCCGACAACTCTTGCAGCCAATGCTGTATTGAGTTTGTTTCAGGGTGCCAGGCGATAACCCCTTCTCCCCACATAGCAAGGTACAAGATGCCGGCTGCATCTACTGCTATATCTCTGACGTTACGGTTTGACACGTCGGCTAAATCAAAGGGATCGGTGACATTGGCCATAACACCGTTCGCATGGTAACGATGTAATCCTGTGTCAGTACCTATATAAACTCCGCCTGAAGCACTGGCCGCAATGGCATTAATTCGGCTGCCAACATTCACCCTGTCAAAACTGCCATCCAGCATGTTGATTCGATACAAAGAATCCGTACTACCAAGCCACAACACATCCTGCTGTTTTAAAATCGCGGTTACAGAAAACGACGGTGTTTGTGCCAGCACATCAGACACACTACTGATATCCGAGAATGCCGGACTTGAAACCACACTGTGATACAGTCCACTTTCGCGTGAGCCGAGCCAAAGTACGCCGGCGCGATCATTAAAGATACTTCGTACATTAACATGGCTTAACGCAGATACAGGCTGTACATCCAGTGACGAAAAACTAAGCCGGTATAAACCGCTATAGCTGCCAATCAGCAACGCATTTTCGTCCTGTCCAACAGACAGTATATTGATAACAGGTTCCTGGCTACCCGTGCTCACCAGTGGCTGGGCGACAAAACGTTTTTCCGCTGGCTGATATCGAAACAGGCCATGCCGGCTACCCACCCACAGCTGATTATCTGCATATAGCAATGCTCTTATTTCATTGCTGCGACTTAATGAATCGGCGCCAGGTTCTAATTTGATTACCGGACTTAATCCGTGATCATCACTCCATTGGTGTAAACCATCAGAGGTACCAATCCAGATAGTCCCATCCGCCGCCTGCGCCAGGCTCCATATCCGTTGATCGGCCAGGGGCTGAGATTGCCCGGGCTTACCAATTGCCATGATGCTATTATCAGTGTTGATTACGCTTAAACCCGAGGTTGTACCAACCCATATCCGGTTTTTGTTATCTTTAAGCAGGGTTTGAACCTGATCCCCAGCCAAGCCGTTTGCTGCCGTATAGCGGTATAACTCGTCGGAGGTTGCATCGATTCGGGATAACCCCAAGCCCCATGTACCGGCCCAGATGATATCGTTATCATCGATAAATACGACACCAACGTCAGGTGTCCGGTTCTGTGTAAGTTCCTGCGAAGTCAAAACAGGAAACTCGACAAAACGATAACCGTCAAACCGCAACAAGCCCGAATTAGTTGAGCCTAGCCAAAGATAACCAGCTTTGTCCTGCTGTACACTATAGATGGTGGCCTTAGGCAACCCATCATCGATACCCAACCGTCGAAACTGTTCCTCAGCTAACGCTCCGGTTGCTACAAAACAAACCAGCAGTATGGCCAGAAAACGTGCCATCAAAACTATCCTTATGTTCCGCTAAAGTGGCAACAGCATCAGTGAAAACTGCACAGCTGAATAAAAAAATGTTTAACGAGCTGTTACATTCCTACCTTAGCACAGCCATCAAGGCTTTACAGCTTGGCTTGCATTAAATGTACAGCGCCACTTTCGCTTGGGGTTGCATTCTTTTAGAATTGTCGCCATAACCCGGTTTAACTAAGATTTTTCGGAGAAATACATGTCAGATGTCAAACACAGCCGCTTGCTTATTCTGGGCTCAGGCCCGGCCGGCTACACTGCAGCCGTTTATGCAGCCCGCGCCAACCTGAATCCAGTGCTCATTACCGGCATGCAGCAAGGCGGCCAATTGACAACCACAACAGAAGTAGAAAACTGGCCAGGCGATGCTCACGGCTTGACCGGCCCTGCGCTGATGGAACGTATGCGTGAACATGCCGAGAACTTTAATACCGAAATCGTGTTTGATCATATTCATACCGTAAATTTGCAGCAACGCCCATTTAGCCTCAGCGGTGACAATGGAGTGTATACCTGTGACGCCTTGATTATCTGCACCGGGGCCTCAGCAAAATATCTGGGACTTCCTTCTGAGCAGGCATATAGTGGCCGCGGTGTATCCGCGTGTGCGACCTGTGATGGCTTCTTTTACCGCAACCAAAAAGTAGCGGTTATTGGCGGCGGAAACACTGCCGTTGAAGAAGCGCTGTATTTATCCAACATCGCTGCCGAAGTGCATTTAGTTCACCGCCGCGATACTTTCAAAGCTGAGAAAATACTGGTTGACCGTTTAATGGCAAAGGTCACCAATGGCAATATCGTTCTACATACCCACCGTGAATTGGACGAAGTCCTAGGGGATGACTCAGGCGTGACTGGTGTACGGCTCAAATCAACCAAAGGCGAGGCTGATGAACAGCTGGATCTACAGGGTGTGTTTATTGCCATAGGCCATAAACCGAATACCGATATGTTTGAAGGACAATTACAAATGAACGGTGGCTACCTGAAAGTGCAAAGCGGCACCGAAGGTAATGCTACGCAAACCAGTATAGAAGGTGTTTTTGCCGCCGGTGATGTGTCAGATCATATCTATCGCCAGGCCATTACCTCAGCCGGTACAGGTTGTATGGCTGCACTGGATGCAGAACGTTATTTGGATGCGCTGAATAAGTAATCCGGGTTCTGCCGTGGCAATTTATCTGCCTCAGCTGTCGGCGCATGATGTAAGTTTTCCCAAACTAGATCATGCGCTGACTGAACCTGACGGTTTGTTAGCGATGGGTGGCGATCTGTCAACAGAGCGTCTACTTAGTGCGTACTCAAAGGGAATTTTTCCCTGGTTCAGTGAGGGCGATCCACTTTTATGGTGGAGCCCATCAGTAAGAGCAGTATTTGCACCCAATACGCTAACGTTAAACCGCACATTAAAGAAATGCATCTCACGCAATCAGCTCAGCTTTAGCATCAATCGGGCTTTTGCTGATGTAATAGCCCATTGCGCTGCACCAAGAGCAAAACAGCCCGGCACCTGGATCCTGCCACAAATGCAGCAGGCTTATATACAGTTACATCAACTGGGTTACGCCCATAGCATTGAGGTCTGGCAACAGCAAAAACTAGTGGGTGGATTATACGGCGTGCTCGTTGGCAGTTTGTTTTGTGGCGAGTCGATGTTTAATCGGCTACCTGATACTGCCAAACTGGCGCTGGTTGCGTTGCAACAACATCTACAGCAAGTAGCACCAGGCTGGATCGACTGCCAGTTGCCCAATCCTTTTCTGCTGCAACTGGGTGCCAGACAGATGCCTCGCAAAGATTATGTCGTCTTGCTGCAACAACATGTTCAACGTTCGACACCGGAAGCACATTGGCAACCCCAGATCTTCACCCTGGAGCAGATAAATGCATGAGCTCCGTTTCGGTCTGACAGCACCGACCCAATGCAGCTATTTGCCATCACAGCAGGAGCAGCTGGTGTTTTTGCTACCTGACCAACCCGTAAGCTCAACTCTGTACCAACAGTTATTACAGTTAAACTTTCGCCGCAGTGGTGATCAAGTCTATACACCACATTGTGCGAACTGCCGCGCTTGTCAGTCGGTGCGATTAAACCATAAGCATTTCAAGCCCAGCCGCAGCCAGCGCCGGATAATGAACAAAGCCAGTCGGGCTGACTGGCAATATCGGTTAGTCGATACCGCCAGTAGCGATTACTTTCCTCTGTTTGCCGAATATATCAGCTACAAACATACCGATGGCAGCATGTACCCACCGGCACAGGAACAACTGCAGACGATGCTGCAATGCTCCTGGCTGAAAGTCTGCTTTCTCGAGCAGTACCATCAGCAACAGTTGGTTGCCGTCACCATAGTGGACGAAACCGCAACTGCCTACTCAGCGGTATATACTTTTTTTCATCCGGATGTCAGTAGCTACTCTCCAGGGATCCTTGCTATCCTGTATTTACTGCAATGTGCAGAGCAAAATCAGAAACATTGGCTGTATTTGGGATATCAAATTGATGCCTGCCAGAAGATGGCATATAAGGCAGCTTTTATGCCTCAGCAACGTTTTATTGACGGACATTGGCATTCATTTGGTTAAAAAAGCGCTTGCTGCTTTACTTATGCTGATGATTTCGGCACAATCTGCGCAGTTTTTTTATGGTTCACCCAATTTTAAGAGGCAAGTACGCTGAATGGCGAAGGAAGACGTAATTGAAATGCAAGGTACCATTTTGGATACCCTGCCAAATACCATGTTCAAAGTTGAACTGGAAAACGGCCATGTCGTTATCGCTCATATTTCAGGTAAAATGCGTAAAAATTACATCCGTATTTTAACTGGCGATAAGGTTACCGTTGAATTAACACCATACGACTTAACTAAAGGCCGTATCGTGTTCCGCCAGCGTTAAGCAGGCTCATTGCATTAAATCAGATAACACAAACCCGGCCTCGGCCGGGTTTATTGTTTTATTAGTAATTAACCTCTATTACTCGGCCAGTGCGGCTTCATTTTCAGTTTGATATTCAAAACTTAGCTGATCATTGACCAAATCAACCCGCACATCACCGCCATGTAACAAGCGACCAAATAAGATTTCATTGGCCAATGGTTTTTTCAGTTGCTCCTGAATTACCCTTGCCATAGGTCTGGCGCCCATCGCCGGATCATAGCCCCTTTCAGCTAACCACTGCCGTGCAGCAGAACTTAGTTCAAGCGAGACCTGCTTTTTGTCTAATTGAACTTGCAGATCGCAAATAAATTTATCCACAATTTGCAGAATAATATCTATGCCCAAATGCTTAAACCAGATAATGCCGTCCAAACGGTTTCTGAATTCCGGGCTGAATGTACGGTTAATTTCGGCCAGCGCATCGTGACTGTTATCTTGTTGCTGAAAACCAATTGATTTGCGCACTGTCTCCTGTACCCCCGCATTGGTAGTCATTACCAGCACGACGTTGCGAAAATCAATTTTCCGGCCATTGTTATCAGTTAATGTACCGTGATCCATCACCTGCAGCAGAATGTTGTAGATATCGCTGTGTGCTTTTTCTATCTCATCGAGCAGGACAACAGAATATGGGTGTTTTGATACTGCGTCCGTTAACAAACCACCTTGTTCGAAGCCGACGTAGCCTGGTGGCGCGCCAATCAGGCGGCTAATTGCATGCCGCTCCATATACTCCGACATGTCAAAGCGCAGTAACTCAACACCTAAGGCTTTGCTCAGCTGTTTGGTGACTTCAGTTTTACCAACGCCGGTAGGCCCGGCAAAAAGGAAGTTACCTATCGGCTTTTCTTCGTTACCAAGACCAGAGCGTGACAAACGAATGGCAGCTGTCAGTACTTCTATTGGTTCATCTTGGCCAAACACTACAAGTTTTAAGTTCCGATCAAGGTTAGACAATACATCCTTGTCTGACGCTGAAACCGACTTCTCTGGAATACGCGCCATTTTGGCGATGACATGCTCTATTTCAGGTACATTAATGACTTTGCGCCGCTTCGATGCTGGAAGCAAGCGCTGGCTTGCACCAGCTTCATCAATTACGTCAATCGCTTTATCCGGCAAATGTCGTTCATTAATATACTTAGCTGACAATTCTGCCGCCGCTCGAATCGCTTTTTGCGTATATCGTACGTTGTGGTGTTGCTCGTAACGTTCTTTTAAACCAAGTAAAATACGGGTGGTATCTTCCACACTGGGTTCAACCACATCAATTTTTTGAAAACGACGTACCAATGCCGTATCTTTTTCAAAAATACTTTTAAATTCCTGATACGTAGTCGACCCCATGCAACGTAACCGGCCATTGGACAATAACGGTTTAATCAGATTACTGGCATCCATTACACCGCCAGATGCCGCACCCGCCCCTATTACCGTGTGAATTTCATCAATAAACAAGATTGCGTCTTTCTCGCGCTCTAACTCTTTTAATAACGATTTCAGACGCTTTTCAAAGTCGCCGCGGTATTTAGTACCCGCCAGTAACGCGCCCATATCAAGAGAATAAATCGTAGCCTCGGCAATCACTTCCGGCACTTGATTATGCACGATCCGATACGCTAACCCTTCTGCTATCGCGGTTTTACCGACCCCCGCCTCGCCGACCAATAGTGGATTATTTTTCTTCCGGCGGCACAATACCTGTATCGCTCGCTCTACTTCATGCTCGCGGCCAATCAGCGGGTCTATCTGACCATTCTTGGCCTGCACATTCAGGTTGGTGGTAAAATTCTCTAAATACTTACTGTCATCCGCTACAGACTCAGTGCCCTCTTCTTGCGAATGCTCATCATGCTGTTCAAGCTTCTCAGTTTTGGTAACGCCATGAGAAATAAAATTCACCACATCTAAACGGGTAATATCAATTTTCTTCAATAAGTATACGGCTTGCGATTCCTGCTCACTGAAAATGGCAACCAGAACATTAGCGCCGGTGACTTCTGATTTACCTGAAGACTGCACATGAAAAACTGCCCGCTGCAATACCCGCTGAAACCCCAGCGTGGGCTGAGTATCACGCTCCATCTCACCATCAGGCAATACAGGCGTAGTAGAATCAATAAAACTAGCCAGTTCCTGGCGTAATTTCTCAATGTTCGCACCACAAGACCGCAGTGCATCACCAGCAG
>JBFKFH010000119.1:0-9906 GCA_041618685.1 Rheinheimera sp. | reverse complement strand
TGCTGTTATTGGGTTTCGCACCTGCCCGGGTATTGCTGGCAAATGACACTATTGTTAACGCAATTCAGTCGAGCATTGTGGCAGTAACACGCGCCTGGCGGCCCATGCTGGTGTTGGCAATATTGCACAGCGTTGTACTGCTGCTGGCTCCGCTGACATTGGTGGTCAGTGCAATAATCACAGCGCCATGGTTAGCCTGCGTCAATTATCAGGCATATGCCGATTTATTTAATAGTCACAAGGGCACGGAGTGAACCAAACAGCCGACATTACACAGCTGCTCAACGACTACGCGCCGCTGCTGGCGCGTATTGCAACTACATACGAAGCAGATCCTGGCTTGCGACAGGATTTAATTCAGGACATGTCGCTTGCCGTCTGGCGGGCCCTTGATAGCTTTCGCGGTGAAGCTAATTTAAAAACCTTCGTCGCACGCATTGCACACAATCGGGCGGTTGATCATGTGTTAAAAGAAACCAGGCGCCAGGACAGACATCATCTTAATGAACCGCTGGCAACCCTGATCTCCGCCAACCCTAGCCAGCAACAAGAAGTGGCACTTGATTTAATGACGGCACTGCGCAAGCTCGGCATCGGTTATCGCCAGGTTTTAGCCTTGCAGTTAGAAGGCTTTAGCCAGAGTGAAATTGGCCAGGCACTCGGCCTAAGTGAAGCGAATGTTGCGCAGCGGTCCCGCCGCGCCCGACTGCAACTTGAGCAATTATTGAACCGGAGTTAAGCATGGATCCACAATTTGAAAGCTGGCAAAACGCCTTTAAACAAGCCACTCCGGCCGTTGATGCCACAAAGCTGCTGGCCCAAACTACCGCTGCAAAACGCAAAGAGCAGCTAAAAGCGTATGCCGAATTATTATTGGGTATCGCCGTTAGTATCTATTGCTGTTATGTCGCGCTGTGGCTGGCAACCAACACCGGCCAGACTGTATTGTTTGGCACGTTAGCACCGGTGCCGGTTCTCTTCAGTCTCTGGTCGTTCCGCCTGCGCCATCGGCACTGGCAACAACAAACACTCGATATGCAGGCATTTTTAGCCTTTAAGCGTGACAAGTTGACCCTGCAACTCAAATACTGGCGCGTCAGCGCATGGCTGGCCAGCTTACTGTACACTGTACTGGCTGCTATCGCAGCAATCAGTTACTGGCTCGATGGCAGCATGTTTGTCTGGCTGGTGCAGCTAGGCATTAACGGCATAATACTGGCGCTGGTATTGCTGCGCTACCACCAGTTAACACGACAATTCCCCGCCAAGCTGGCCGCTATTGAGCGTATAGCATGTGGCTAACTGCAACAACGCTGATTTAGTTCGGCCGCATCCGCGGCTTTACTAACTTGATGCCCCTCCAGTATTGAGCAAAGAAATTTATTTTACTGCCAGCCCTTGATGGACATGCCTATAGTCTCCAGATAAGTAGTAGCAGATGGAAACCATTCGACATCGGTGGGGTCTGTATACTTAGTCCCCGCTGCAGCGTCTACAACAGGAGTAGCCTATGCAAATTCAAGTACACACAGATCGCCACATTCAAGCTGATGAACGGCTGGCTGAATTTATCCGCGATACACTGCAAAGCAAACTGAGCCGCTTTGCTGACCACATAACCCGGGTTGAAGTACATTTAAGTGATGAAAACGGCCAACAGAAAAATGATGGTCACGACAAACGCTGCATGCTAGAAGCCAGGTTTGAAGGCTTAGATCCGGTAGCTATCACTGAGCATGCCGCTACTGTTGGTCAAACCATTACCGGGGCTGCAGACAAAATGCAGCGTAAACTAAGTTCTGTGATTGGCAAATTGCGTGCGAAACACGCCAGGGTAACGCCAGCCGAATTTGCAGAGCCCGAACAGCCAGAGCAAATAAGTTAAGCTTTTACATTGGCAACATGCGTAGCTGGCTGCCGTCAACTGCGCTGTTGCTTTAATACTGCTTCTTAATCTTTTGCCACAGCGCTTCCATTTCATCTAGATTGGATTGTTCAGGTGTTTTATTGTTGGCCGCCAGAGCTTGCTCTACACCTCGGAAACGGCGTTCAAACTTGCTGTTGGCAGCCCGCAGCACCGCTTCGGGGTCAAGTTTGTGTTTACGGACCACGTTAACTAAGGCAAACATTAAATCACCCAGTTCTTCAGCCAGCTCGGCGCTATCGGCATCAGTTTGCTCCACCTCGACAATTTCTTCTTTAACCTTATCCCAGCAACCTTCTACGGTTGGCCAGTCAAAACCAACATTGGCACAGCGTTTTTGTAGTTTATAGGCCCGGCTTAATGCCGGCATTGCCAGCGGAATGTTATCCAACACACTATGTTGCCCCACATCTTTTCGCTCGCCGCTTTTTAATGCTTCCCAATTTTTTAGTACGGTTTCAGCATCGGACGCATCAGCTGCACTGGCATCCGCAAACACATGTGGGTGACGCCGCTCTAACTTGTCGCAAATAGCAGCTACGCAATCATCGAACTCAAAACGGCCTTCTTCTTTGGCAATTTGGGCATAAAACACCACTTGAAACAACAAGTCACCCAGCTCATCTTTTAGCTCATCAAAGCTTTCGCGCGCTATCGCATCGGCCACTTCATAGGCTTCTTCTAAGGTATAGGGCACGATGCTGGCATAACTTTGTTTTAGATCCCACGGACAGCCGTGTTGCGGATCACGCAAACGGCTCATGATAGTTAACAGGCGATGTATTGGCTCTGGCACAGGGTTCTCTTAAATGTTGTTAATGATGAAAGCGCTTCGCTTCTACTACGTCATCAATCTGACTGATTTTACTGAGCAACTTGTTTAGTGAGTCCAGGTTGTACAGCTCCATCGTCATATTGATCACAGCAGTTTGGGCTTTAATGTCTGAGCTACTGGTCATTTTAGTAACATTGGCTTTTTCATTCGCCAGAATACTGGTGATGTCACGCAGCAAACCATTGCGATCATGTGCAACGATGCGGATATCCACTTCGTAGCCAGAGGCATATTTGTCACCCCAGGTTGCGTCGACCACCCGCTCCGGGTGGGTGTCCTGCAAGGTTTTAAACTGGTCGCAGTCGTCACGGTGAATAGCAATACCACGTCCCTGGGTAATATAACCAATAATGGCATCGCCCGGCAGCGGATGACAGCAACCCGCCATATGTGTCAGCAGGTTGCCTACGCCCTGCACGACAACATCACTTTTCGCTTTGGCCGGCCCCAGTGGTTTGGTGATTAATCTGGGATCAATTTCCGGCTCTTCGGTCTTGGCAAACTGGCTTTGAATAAAGTGCACTACCTGGGTGACTTTTATCTCACCGCCGCCGATACCGACCAACAGTTCGTCCATCGAATTGACATTAAACCGCGCCAGCACCTTGGCCGGATATTCCATTACCAGATTTAACCGTGTCAGCTCTGTATCCAACAGCTCTTTGCCTGCGGCCAGATTTTTATCCCTGTCCTGTAAGCGAAACCAATATTGCACCTTAGAACGGGCCCGGCTTGATTTTAAATACCCCAGATGTGGGTTTAGCCAATCTCGGCTCGGGTTAGGTTCACGGCCAGTGAGGATCTCTACCTGATCACCGGTTTTCATCTGGTAGGTAAAAGGCACAATACGGCCCGATACCTTGGCACCTATACAGCGGTGACCAACATTTGAGTGCACGTAATAGGCAAAATCGAGCGGGGTCGACCCCATTGGCAAATCGACAATATCGCCCTTCGGGGTAAACACGTACACCCGGTCTTCAATCACCTGGTTACGCAACTCTTCGGCTAAATCGGCACTATCTACTACATCTTCCTGCCATTGCAGTAATTTACGCAACCAGCCGATTTTCTCATCATTCGCGCCATTGCGACCTGATACCGCACCTTCCTTATAACGCCAGTGTGCAGCCACGCCTAACTCTGAATCTTCATGCATTTGCCGGGTACGGATCTGAATTTCTACCGCCCGGCCCTGTGGCCCTAACACGACAGTATGAATAGACTGATAACCATTTTGTTTGGGTGTAGCGATATAGTCGTCAAATTCTTTTGGCAGATGCCGCCAACTGGTGTGCACTATGCCCAGTGCCGCGTAACAATCCTGTACCCGATCGGTAACCACACGGACCGCGCGTATATCAAACAGCTGATCGAACGCCAACTGCTTTTTCTACATTTTCTTCCAGATACTAAAAATATGCTTCGGCCGGCCATACACCTCAACCGCTAAGTTAGCATCAGCCATTTTCTGCTGCACAGAGGCAACAAAATCCTGCATATACTGCTCACGGTCCAGCCGTTTCTCTTCCAGTAAGCTGGCAATTTGCTTATATAAATTGGGGTGCAGATAGCGAAAGGCTAAATCTTCCAGCTCCCATTTCAGCTGGCCGATACCAAGGCGGTTTGCCAGCGGGGCGAAAATGGCGTTGGTTTCTTTAGCCGCCAGAACCCGGGTTTCTTCATCAGCGTTTTTAACTTCGCGCAAATAACAAATCTGCGCCGCCAGCTTAATAACAACAGCACGTACGTCTTCAACCATGGCCAGCAACATACGCCGCAAGTTATCGGCCTGTTGCGGATTAACACTTTGGTTTGGCCCAGTTGGTATAGTTCGAATTGCATCCATTTGCTGCACTGCCCGCAACATAACCAGCACATTCACCCCAAAGGCGCTTTCGAGTTGCTCAAGATTAACCAGCTCAGCTTCCAGCAACGGGAATAATAAAGCAGCAAGCAATGAGTCACTGTCCATGCGCAGCTCGGCAAGAATTTCCACCATTTCCCAGCCATTGCGTACCGCAGGCTCCGGCTCAATCAGCTGATGCTGTTTCAGCCACTCGGCGGCATTCATCAGGCTACTGATTTTTTTCTCCGTCAACCCCAGCGAGCATAACCATTCCAGTGTTTCCCCACTGGTATACTCTGCGCTGTGCGACTGGCGAACGCTAACCATCTGCTATTCCCTCTTGATTACTACTGGTCGACTTAATGACGAACCAAAGTTACGAGCGGCTGAACAACGCCATTAATTCCATGTGACTGGTGTGTGCAAACATATCTATGCCGCCGATTTTCGCCAATTGATAACCACTTTGCAGCATCAGTTTGGCATCACGGGCAAAGGTAGCCGCATTACACGACACGTACAATATTTGTGCCGGTTTTAGTTTCACAATTTGCTCTGCTGCGCCCTGCGCTCCGGCCCGGGCCGGATCCAGCAATACCTTCGTGTAAACCGGTTTATTCCACTCGGTTTTGGGCCATGAAAGGTGTAAATCTGCCTGATAGGCCTCTACGTTGCTAAGACCGTTTACCTTAGCATTGGTTGCCAGTTGTTGCACCATTTTGGCTACACCTTCCAGTGCGCGCACTGTTTTAGCCCGCTGCGCCAGTGCCAGGGTGAAATTGCCAATGCCCGCGTATAAATCTAACACGGTATCTTCGGCGCTAACCTTTAACCACTCTACCGCCTGAGTCACCATCTGCTGATTGAGCTGTGCATTCACCTGAATAAAGTCGTCCGGTGAAAACTGCAGGCGAAGTTGCTGCTCTGCCAGTAGATACTGCGGTATGACTTCGTGCTGCCAGTAGCTGAACTGGCCTGATTCGGCCTCGCCTAACCATACCGCCTCTGGCCAGGCCGCAATAAACATTTGTTGTTCAGCAAGGCTCAATGGCTTGATATGCCGCACGATGACAAACGCCTGCTGCTCGGCCTGAAACACCTCAGCATGGGTAACTGCCGTCGGGTCTTTCAGCTGCGGTAAGACCTGACCTAATACACCAAACACCGGCGCTAATACCGGCGATAACACCATGCAATGTTGTATATCGACTATCTGCTTATCGGCGTGCTGGCGAAAGCCTACGTTGAAACTGCGTTGTTTTTTGTCATACCAAATACTAATGCGTGCCCGGCGCCGATAGCCGCTGTCGCCAGCCGTTAACATCGGCTGCCACGGCAACACTGCTAATCCGGTTTGATGGCGGATCAACTTATCAATACCCTGCTGTTTTAGCTCTCGCTGTGCGGTGGCACTAAGGTGTTGTAACTGACAGCCCCCACACTGAGCCGCATAACGGCAAGGCGGCGTAATCCGTTGTGGTGACGGCTGCAGCACCTTCACTGTGCTGGCCTTGATAAAACCGGCTTTGTCTTCCAGCACCCGGGCTTGCACGCGTTCCCCGGGCAACGCCGCACTGATAAAAGCAATGCGTTGCTGATGTTTGCTGATGCCGTGAACTTCGTAATCTGCACTGTCAATATCGAAGGTCAGTGTCTTACCCAGCAGGCTGGCTTTGGATTTCGCTTTGTATATGTTGAGCATGGGTTCTCTATCAGGTTATAGGCAAGCACGATGTGTTATGTCATTATCTGGACCATCGTGATGTTCAAACAGCCTGCAATAATGATGAAAATTGGTTTGCGTTCCTGGTTACTGCTATGCAGCCTGCTACCAGCATTGCTGGTAAGTGTATTCTGCGCAGGCTATTTTAGCTATGTTCGCTATCAGGAGTTAGCACTTTCTTTAACACAGCGCGCGCAGCATATTGCGCTACCGCTGGCAATCAGCAGCCAGGCTTTACTGAACCAGCAAGACTTACCCGCGCTGCAACAATTACTTGATAACTCACACCGGCTGAATTCGCCGGTAGTTAGCAATATTAGCCTGTTCAACGCGCAGCATCAGCCGGTGTTATACACCAATTCGCAACAGTTTACTGAGAACTTACGGCTTAACAGTGGCCAGGTGCTGCCAGCAAGCGGCAGGGTGGTCGAGACTGCTGACATGTTATTATTGTACCAGCCATTACCGGGCGACATGCGCACAGCAAAAACCGCGTACCTGCTGTTGCAATTGCCTAAGGCGGGTTTGCAGTTACAGCAGCAAAGTATGTTTTTGCAAATTGTGTTACTGCTTGTAGGTTGCGTACTGGCCGTTGCCGTGCCGTCGCTGCTGTTACTTCGCCGGCTACACCGTCCTGTGCAACAGCTAAAACAGCATGTGCAGCAGCTGCTGCAGGGGCAAAAACCCGCAGCAGGTAACGATGGTGTTGTGTATGAGCTGACGCAGCTACAGCAGGGCCTGAACCAGTTAGGCCAGCGGCTAAGCGCACAGGAGCAGGAAACACAACAACACATTGAACAGGTTACCAGCGACTTACAACAAAGTATGGAACAGCTGGAAGTGCAGAATATTGAGCTCGATTTTGCCCGCCGAAAAGCGCAGGAAGAAAACCGGCAAAAATCTGAGTTCCTTGCCAAAATGAGCCATGAACTGCGCACACCGCTAAACGGCGTCATCGGTTTTGCCCGTCAGCTGTTGAAAACCCGGCTAACCAGCAGCCAGCATGACTATCTGACTACTATTCAGAAATCGGCCAACAGCCTGTTGCATCTGGTCAATGATGTGCTGGATTTTTCTAAACTTGAAGAAGGCAGGCTATCGCTGAACCCGGAGCCGTTTTCGTTACGTGATATGATCAATGACGCCACAGAGCTGTTGGCCGCTAACGACTTTGAAAAACATCTTGAACTGGTGTTAATTGTCGAGCCATACTGTCCGGACGATCTGGTGGCCGATCCTGCGCGCTTTGTGCAGATTTTGACTAATATCGCCGGCAATGCCATTAAATTTACCGATCATGGCAGCATCGTGATCCGGGTATCGGCGACGCAGCTTAACGAAGATCAGCTGATCGTGCATTGCTCCGTACAAGATACCGGCCGCGGCATTAGTGAAGAGCAAAAAAATCTTTTATTCCAGGGTTTTAGCGTTAGTGATACCCGTAGCCATCAAACCGGCTCAGGCCTGGGGCTAATGATTTCGCAACGCCTGGTCAAGGCCATGGGAGGAAATATCGGCTTCGAAAGTAAACAGGCGGAAGGGTCAACATTCTGGTTTACAATCAAATGCTTGCGCCACCAGCTGTCAGTGGCGGACAGCCTGCCACTGGAGGTGCTGGAAAATAAAAAATTGCTCTACTTTGAACCGCAACAGTATTCACGCGAAGCCACATTAAGTTTATTACACAGCTGGGGCATACAGGTTACTGCCTGCGCCACTAAAGGCCAGCTGCAGCAAGCATTGGCACATCAGCAGCACTACGATCTTGGCCTGATTGGCCGCACTATCGCGTTAAACCAGGTCAACCAGGTGCTGACATTACTGACGCAAATCAAGCCACACTGTAACCATACCTGTCTGCTGGTTAACACCTTGTCGCCCCATTTACGTGAAACCCTGCTCAACGCCGGTGCGGATGCCTGCTTGTCCAAGCCACCACATTTGCGCAAGCTGGCCGCAGCGCTGGCACACCCTTATCTGGCTCAGCGCAGTGCCGGTACAGAACCTGTCCCCACCTTGCAGCGCAATCTGAAAGTACTTACCGTAGATGATAACGATGCCAATTTAAAACTAATCAATACCCTGCTGGCCGAGCAGGTCGAACATATCGACTCGGCACGCGATGGTGCAGAAGCCTGGCATAAGGCCACACAGCACGTTTACGACATTATTTTTATGGATATTAATATGCCGGTCATGGATGGTATCACCGCCTGCCAGCGTATCCGTCAAAGCTCGCTCAACGAACATACTGCAATAATAGCAGTAACCGCACATGCGGTAGATGGCGAACGCGCCCGCCTGCTGACATTGGGGTTTAATGAATTTCTCAGTAAACCGCTGGATGAAAACATGCTGCATTGCTGCCTGCAGGAGTTTTGCCCGGCAAGCCGTAATGTCAGTGCTGACTGGCCTGCCAGTAAGTTGATTGACTGGCCACTGGCATTGGAGCGAGCCAGTGGCAAGCCCGACCTGATGCAGGAAATGCTAACAATGTTGATTGACAGCATCACCCCCTGCCGCGCGGCTATTCAGCAAGCATTGGCGACGCATGATCAGGCGCAATTATTACAGCAAATACATAAGCTGCATGGCGCCTGCTGCTATACCGGCGTACCACGGCTGAAGCAGCTGGCAGAACTGCTGGAAACCCAGCTGAAACAAGGCCAAACCCTGGCTGAACTGGAGCCGGAATTTTTAGAGCTGGATGATATTCTGCAGGCCTTATGGCAGGAAAGTCAGCTGTGGGACAACTGGTAGCCGGCTGTTATTGCCGTTCGAGGATAACGGTCGCGGCAGCATAAGCCTGCTCATCGGTAATAGATAACCAAATGTGGCTTACGCCCAGCTTAGCGGCTAACTCGGCCGCGTAATCGCTCAGTGCTAGCTGCGGCGCGCCATCAGCGTTATTACTGACGCTGATATGCTGAAACGACACGCCGCGGCCAATGCCGGTACCCAGCGCTTTGGCTGCTGCTTCTTTGGCGGCAAAACGTTTGGCAAAATAACGGGCGGCATTGCCCGGGTGCTGAGTAGCCATCTGGGCAAAAATAGTTTGCTCAGCGCTCGTCAATACGCGTTTAACTAACGCGGGGCTGCGGGCCAGGCTTTGCTCGATACGGGCAATCTCAACAATATCAGTTCCCAGACCGGCAATAGCCATTTAACGACGTGCCTCTACCATTAAACGCTTCATTTCCCGCACCGCACTATCCAAGCCACTGAAAACCGCGCGCGCGACAATGGCATGGCCGATATTTAACTCATACATCTGCGGTATTGCTGCTATCGGTTGCACATTATGATAATGCAAACCGTGGCCGGCATTGACGATAAGCCCCAGCGACGATGCAAAGGCTGCGGCTTCACTGATACGCTTTAATTCAGCGGCCTGCGCTGCTGCATCTTTGGTTTCAGCATACTTGCCGGTATGAATTTCAATGTAAGGGGCGCCAGCTTCGGCTGCCGCTGCAATTTGTGTATGGTCCGCATCGATAAACAATGACACCAGAATATTCTGTTCTTGCATTTGCGCTACAGCATCACTGATGCGGCTTAGCTGGCCGGCAACTTCT
>JBFKFH010000118.1:0-9911 GCA_041618685.1 Rheinheimera sp. | reverse complement strand
GTTGCTGCCGGTATCTGTTTATTCGAAGCGGTGCGTCAGCGTCGCTAAGCAAAATATCTGCTTGTTATTTACCCGCTAAGTCCGTAAAATACGCGACCTTCGGCCATACACCTAACGTTCCTTGCCTCCATGAGAACCCCGGCCGAGTTCCCCCGAGGCTTACTAACCGTAAGGAGCTACAATGCGTCATTACGAAATCGTTTTTATGGTTCACCCTGATCAGAGTGAACAAGTACCTGGCATGATCGAGCGCTACACTGGCGCGATCAAAGAAGCGGGTGGTTCTATTCACCGTCTGGAAGACTGGGGCCGTCGTCAACTGGCATACCCAATCCAGAAGTTGCATAAAGCTCACTATGTTCTGATGAACGTAGAAGCACCACAAACTGTGATTGATGAGCTGGAAACTAACTTCCGCTACAACGACGCAGTATTACGTAACCTGATTATGCGCACTGATAGTGCCGTAGTTGAGCCATCACCAATGGCAAAGGTACGTGATGAACGTCGTGAGCGTGCTCCTCGCGAATCTGAAGAGCAAGTAGCAAACGAAGAGTAAGTTGTTGTTAATGGACAATTGCACCGTACTGGTTGGCAGTATCTGCCGTCAACCTGAACACAGCGAAAGTCCGGCGGGTATCCCGCATACGGTTCTGGTGTTAGAACACCGCAGTAACCAGACAGAAGCCGGTTTAAATCGCCAGGCCTATGTCAGGATACAGGTAGTACTTACCGGAGCTGCATTAACACAACATACCCGACAGTTAACGTTGGGCAATATGGTAAAGGTGACCGGCTTTTTAAACCGCCACCAGAGCCGCAGCGGACAAGCAAAGCTGGTGCTGCATGCGCAACAAATTGAACAAATAAGTTAGGAGACAGGCAAATGTCACGTTTTTTCCGTCGCCGTAAATTCTGCCGTTTTTCTGCAGAAGGCACTGTAGAGATTGATTACAAAGATACCGCTGTTCTGAAGAACTACGTTACAGAAAGCGGCAAGATCGTACCTAGCCGTATTACTGGTACCAGCGCTAAGTATCAGCGCCAACTGGCTCGCGCTATCAAACGCGCTCGCTACCTGGCTCTGCTGCCTTACAGCGACTCACACAGTTAATACAGAAGGGGTATAAGCAATGCAAATTATTCTGTTAGACAAAGTCGCTAACCTTGGTGGTTTAGGTGACAATGTAGCTGTTAAGTCAGGTTATGCTCGTAACTTCTTATTCCCACAGGGTAAAGCAGTTCCAGCAACCAAGGCTAACATCGAAAAATTCGAAGCCCGCCGCGCTGAATTAGAAGCTAAATTAGCTGCTGACTTAGCTGCTGCAAACGACCGTGCTGCTAAACTTGCTGCGCTGGGTGAAGTGACTATCGCTTCTAAAGCCGGTGATGAAGGCAAGCTGTTCGGTTCAGTTGGCACACGTGATATCGCTGATGCGATCACTGAAGCTGGCGTTAAAGTATCTAAAGCAGAAGTTAAACTGCCTACAGGTACTTTACGTGAAACTGGCGAGTTCGATATCGACGTTCAGTTACACGCTGAAGTTACTGCAACTGTAAAAGTTGTGGTAATCGCAGAAGCTTAATTGCTTAAAGGCGCACTGCGTTTGCAGTGCGCTTTTTTCCTCTGTTGTTTCCTCTGCTGTTATTTTCATCTACGCAATAAAAAATTCTCTGACATCGCTTTGTGATCTGCCCTTGGCGGGTTAGCATTATGCTGTTTTCGCTAACTGACACAGGTGTTATGAGCAGTATCAAAGATAAACAGGTTGCTGCGGTTAAAATGCCGCCCCATTCGATAGAAGCTGAACAGTCAGTACTCGGCGGCTTAATGCTGGACAATGAAGCCTGGGATCGGGTGGCTGAAAAAGTAGTTGAACAAGACTTTTACCTGCGGGCGCACCGCTTTATTTTTTCTGCCATGTCGCGTTTGGCTGAGGCCAACCAACCGATAGATATTATTACTGTTTCCGAAGATCTGGAAGCTAACCAGCAACTGGACGATGTAGGCGGCTTTGCCTATTTGGGTGAAATAGCCAAAAACACGCCCAGCGCGGCTAATATTCTGGCCTACGCCGAAATAGTGCGCGAGCGCGCGGTGGTGCGCGATATGATTTCTGTGGCCCACGATATTGCTGACGCTGGCTACGATACACAGGGCCGTAACAGTGCAGAATTGCTGGACTTTGCCGAAACCAAAGTATTTAAAATAGCCGAACAGCGCGCCAACGCGAATGAAGGGCCAGAGCCGATAAATGCTATCCTGGCCAAAACGATCGAGAAAATTGATGAGCTGTTTCGCTCGCCGTATGACGGTGTTACCGGCGTGTCGACCGGTTATGTTGATTTAGACAAAATGACCAACGGCATGCAGCCGTCAGATTTAATTATCGTTGCCGCCCGACCGTCGATGGGTAAAACCACCTTTGCGATGAACCTGTGTGAGCATGCTGCCATTACCAGTGACAAGCCGGTACTCATTTTCAGCTTAGAGATGCCATCTGAACAAATCATGATGCGTATGCTGGCCTCTCTGGGCCGTATCGATCAGACCAAAGTCCGTACCGGCCAGTTGGAAGATGAGGATTGGGCGCGGTTATCGTCGGCTATTGAGTTGTTAAATACCAAGGGCAAAATGTATATCGATGATGGCTCGGGTTTAACGCCCACCGAAGTGCGTTCGCGGGCACGACGGGTCGCGCGGGAACATGGCGGCCTCAGCATGATCATGGTCGACTACTTACAATTAATGACCGTACCGGGCATGAGTGAAAATCGCACGCTGGAAATTGCCGAAATTTCCCGTTCGCTCAAAGCGCTGGCAAAAGAGCTGAAAGTGCCAGTAGTAGCATTGTCGCAGCTTAACCGCTCACTGGAGCAGCGCGCCGATAAACGCCCGGTTAACTCCGACTTGCGTGAATCCGGTTCTATCGAGCAGGACGCCGACTTAATTATGTTTATCTACCGCGACGAAGTGTATAACGACGACAGCCCGGATAAAGGCACCGCAGAGGTCATTATTGGTAAACAGCGTAACGGCCCGATTGGGCGGGTACGGTTAACCTTCCACGGCCGTTATTCACGCTTTGATAATTACGCTGGCAGTGCCCGCTTTGAGGATGATTAATGCAAAGCCGCCGGCCACAGGCCATTATTGATTTAACGGCATTAAACCATAACTATGAGCGGGTAAAGCAACTGGCACCAAACAGCAAAGTGCTGGCTGTACTCAAAGCGAATGCTTACGGCCACGGCATGCTGGCCGTAGCGCAGGCATTAAAGCACGCCGATGCATTGGGCGTGGCGCGCATAGATGAAGCCTTAGCATTGCGTGCCGGCGGCATTACCAAGCCGATTGTGCTGCTGGAAGGTTTTTTCCACCCAGACGAGCTACAGCAAGTTGTGGCCTCTAATCTGCAGGTAGTCATTCATCATCGTCAGCAAGCTGAAGCGTTGTTAACCGCAGCGCTGGATGCGCCGGTGCGGGTATGGTTAAAAATAGACTCCGGTATGCACCGGCTGGGCATTTATCCGCAGGACTTTACCGAGCTGTATCAGCGCTTACAACAAAGCGCCAATGTACAAGGCCCGATGCGGCTGATGACACACTTTGCTAGCTCAGACGAATTACACAACCCCGCCACATCACAGCAGATGCAACTGTTCCAGCATACGACACAGGGTGCCAGCGGTGAGTTGTCCCTGGCTAACTCCGGTGCAGTGCTGAACTGGCCACAAAGCCATGGTGACTGGATCCGCCCGGGTTTAATGCTTTATGGTGTATCACCGATGGCTGCAAAGTGCGGCGCAGATCATCAACTACAGCCGGTAATGACATTGTGCAGCAGTGTCATAGCGGTACGCGAGGTAAAAGCCGGTGACGCCGTAGGTTATGGTGGCAGCTGGATAGCCGCGCATAACACCCGGTTAGCGGTGGTGGCGATGGGCTACGGTGACGGTTACCCCCGTGGCGCCGGTAATAATGCAGATGTAATGATAAACGGCAAACGCCTGCCTATTGTAGGCCGTGTATCGATGGATATGATTACCGTAGACATTGGCACCGAGCCGGTCGCTGTTGGCGATAATGTCATACTCTGGGGTGCAGACTTACCGGTAGAAGAACTGGCCAGACGCGTCGATACTATCCCGTACGAGCTACTGTGCAATATCACCAGCCGGGTCCAGTTTAGCTACCTTAACCCGCTTTAAATGGAGTTCAGAGTAATTAACCGGTGTAGCGGAATATCTATAACCCAGCAGAAAAAAGCCGGCATTAGCCGGCTTTTTTCTTTGTTAAATGAGCTTATTTATCGAAGCTGACTTCAATGTGTACCTTGCCGAAGTCTGAGTCGAATGGCATCAGGATTTTCGCGCCTTCCGATTTGTGGGATATCGTGTGGTTTTTACCTGATACCACTACCGGTGTCGCCATAGTGAAGTCGTAGCCTTTTTCGCCCAGTACCCGTTTGGCGCCGCCGGTAACCATGTTGGTAATTTCACCTACCATGTCCGTTACGTCTGCGGTAATGCCTTTGGGCCGCTCACCAAGCATGCGAAACATAATTTCTACTGCTAACGACTCTTCAAAAGTGATTGAAAACGAGCCTTTGGTTTGCGGGCTAACCATGCCAATTAAGCCCGACACATCGCCACGCGCGACTTCATCTTTCTTAATTCTGGGCTGGCCTGGCGTAATGGTGGTATTGGCCATAGTGCTTAACACATTGACTAAAGACGATAAAAACGGATTTATAAATTCTACATTCATGTCAACGCCTATCAGAATACGGGGTCAGGGCTACGGCTTGCTTAAGATTAGAAACCTTTTACTAAATTAACAAGCCAGATCCTTGATATGGATAAGTTTTATTATTTTACTGTACAGGTTTTACATACACCATGCGCTTCAATGGTTTGTTGTGTGATAACAAATCCCTGTTGCACCGCCTGGC
Source organism: Rheinheimera sp. (assembly GCA_041618685.1). Taxonomy (GTDB): domain Bacteria; phylum Pseudomonadota; class Gammaproteobacteria; order Enterobacterales; family Alteromonadaceae; genus Alishewanella. The sequence continues at coordinate 4,956 of JBFKFH010000118.1, read as the reverse complement.
GGTTAAATTCATCTTGCAGCACGCCGGAATGCAACTCAGTAACATTACCGCACTGATCACAGATCAGCAGCTGTGCCGGGTGATGCTGGCCAAAATGATGACACAACAAAAATGCATTGCTGGATTCAATTTTATGGATGAAGCCTTGCTCGGTCAGAAACTCCAGCGCCCGGTATATTGTCGCAGGTTTAGCACCTGGCTCGGTTTGCTTTAATTGCTCAAGTAATTCGTACGCACCGATGCCGCCCTGTAAATTAGCCAACAGGCGAAATACTTTTTCCCGGATGGAAGTAAAGCGGGCACCATTTTTTTCGCATATCGTGCGGGCACGGTTAACCAAAGTTTCCGTCGACATTATTTGCTCCTGTCAGCAGTAGACGGCAGTGTAACATATTGAGCGTTAACTGCCACGCTGTCAGAGGGAGAGTAAAACCAGAACAGTTACAAGCGGTTGATTTGATCTTTTAACTGATAGGATTTGTCAGTGACAATGCTTTCCAGCGTCGCCAGCCGTTGTTTAATGCGTTCCTGCTCCGCTTTTAGTTCATCCAACTCCTTCGAACCGGCTTTACCTTTATTGTCGTGATACACCTTAAAAGCCGATAAAGATATGCCACCGATGATGGCAAGCGCTGCTATTTCAAACGGTCCCATGATACTTGTTACTCCTTTAAAGTTGGCTAATTTGTTGTTTTAGTTCGTAAGATTTGTCGGTGACTATGCTTTCCAGTGTGGCAACGCGCTGTTTTAGCGCTACGATATCTCGTTCTAACTTATCTACGCCTTTGCCCGACGCAAGTTGCTGATACTTATAGCGCATTTTTAAGGCGTCATAAACGACACCACCAACGATAGCCACCACAACGATAATAACGACACCAATGTCCATTGTCTGTCTCCTTTAGTAATTTAGTAGGTTTTAGCAATTTAGGTGCCAATAGCTAAACATAATAAATATCAATAAATTACATGCATTTTTTGTAAATGGCTTTTGCTAAAGTAACAAAAGTTTAGCTAATTTAACCAGAATATAGTGATAAACTTTACCTTCTATCTAGCAATTAATTGTAAGCCATTATGACTGATGATGACTGGATGCGGCATGCCATAGCCTTGGCAGCAAAAGCGGAGCAACAGGGTGAAGTGCCAGTGGGGGCGGTATTGGTAATGGACAATGAACTGATCGCTGAAGGCTGGAATCAGATGATTGGCTTGCATGATCCTTCTGCTCACGCAGAGATGCAGGCGATACGTGCCGGCGCGGCAAAACTGGCAAATTACCGACTGCCGGAATGCACCTTATATGTCACCTTGGAACCGTGCAGTATGTGTGCCGGGCTGATGGTACACAGCAGGATAGCGCGGTTGGTGTTTGGTGCCAGTGACTTAAAGACAGGTGCGGCAGGCTCAGTGGTGAATCTGGTACAGCATCGCCAGTTTAACCATCAATTAGATGTCGTAGCAGGGGTGTTAGCGGCAGAGTGCGCGGCGCAATTGTCCGGCTTTTTTCAGCGCAGGCGGGCTGAGAAAAAAGCGCTTAAACGTTCTGTGCCGGCTGACTAAAGAACCCCATATAATGGCGACGGCGCTGATGCAGTTTAGCCACTGCCATATTGCGTTTTATACGTCTACGGCAAGAAGCAACATCAAGCAAACGGCGCCGTTTGGCTTTTATCTGCGGTTTTTTTCGTTTTAACATAGCCAACCTCAATTCTGATCCTGCGTCATACTATGACGGTTGTTGTGTTTGGTTTCAATGCTGCTGTTGATCAATGCTATCAGGCTCAGGTGGCAATAGTTCAGTACTGATTTGTTCAGTTAAGCGGGCTTTTTGTTGCTCTAAGCGCAGCTCGGCCTGTTGACGCTCGTCTACCCACAGCAGGGTGTCATAATAACGGCGAATATTATCGACATAAGTTACCGCTTCGTCACCGCGGGCATAACCATATTTGGTGGTTTGATAGGCGCTTTTTTGCCGTAATAATGGCAGGCGTTGTTTAACCTCGAGCCACTTATCGGGATCGGCGCCATCGCGTTGCGTCAGAATGCGCGCATCTTCAACATGGCCCCAGCCAATATTGTAGGACGCCAGGGCGAACCACAGCCGGTCTGGCATAGCTATGCGCTCTGGAATTCGCGTTAGTAAGCGGTGCAGGTAACGGCTGCCCCCCCGGATACTTTGTTGCGGATCTAACCGGCTGGTTACGCCCATTTGCTGGGCAGTCGGCAACGTCAGCATCATTAAGCCCCGCACTCCCGTCGGGCTTTTGGCATGCGGATCCCAGTGCGATTCCTGATAGCTAAGTGCGGCAAGTAGTCGCCAATCCAGCTCACCGGCATATTGCATAAACCAGGGTTTTAGCGGTGCAAGAACTTGCTCAATTGCTTCAATATAGGCCAGCGTATCAACATAATCGAATTTTTGGACATGGCCAAAATAACGGTCTTCCAGTGCAATTAATTCACCCCCCTGATACATAGCACCAAAAAACTCAATCAGCACGGCATACAAGGAATCATCGTGGTTGTCGGCCAATAGCCAGCTTACCGGCAGGTTATCGCTGACTGTAAACGCAATGCTTAGATTTGGGTAAAAGCGGCGGTTTAATGCCAGCTGGTTTGAATCCGTCAGAGTGTAGGCGATATTGCCATCTACCACCTGCTGCAGAATTTCATCAGCATCCAGTGTTGGGTGTTGTTGCCAGTTTAATTCCGGATGCTGCTGACTTAAACGCTGCATGGTTTCAGCGTGACTGCTGTCTTTTACCACCACAACGGTATCGGTAAGGTCATCAATGGTGCGTGGCCAGGTATTGCCCTGTTTAAACACCAATACTTCATTTATCCAGCGATAAGCCGGTGAAGCCCGGTATTTGTCTTTGCGCAGTTCAGTCAGTGTCAGACCACCGGCAATATAATCAACCTGGCCGTTGTCGAGTTTTTGTAACAATTCATCCAGATGATAGCTGGGAAATAATTCCAGCCTGACACCCAGTTTATCGGCCAGTGCCTGGCTTAATTCCAACTCAAATCCGGTCGGGCCATCGACACCAACATAATAGCTGGTGGGGCCATGCAGTATGCCGACCTTTAAGGTATCACGTTGATATATATCAGAAAGCTGGCTGTGCTGTGCATCTGGAGCACAGCCGGTAAGCCAGATAACTAACAGTAGCAAGTAGCCACTTTTACGCATGCCGTTCCACTCGTTACAACCCCGTAGCCGGCTGTTATAGCAAACTTCTGCTACGCCGTCAGTGTTTACTCATACCACTTAGGCAGAAATTTCTTTATAATGGCGCGCCTGTTTCAGGTTCCATCGTCGTTCAACCCACGGGAAAAGAAAGCCTATGTTGATCCTGCGTGGTGCACCAGCACTGTCCGATTTCAGAATTCAGAAGTTACTCGACCAATGCGGCCAAAGTGGCTTAACCATCAGCAATATCTATGCTGAGTTTATGCACTTTGCTGATGTCAGCAGCGCATTGACTGATGCACAGCAGCAAACCCTCGATAAATTGCTGACATATGGCCCGGCTATAGCCAGCCATGAACCTCATGGTCAGTTATTACTGGTCACGCCCCGACCAGGCACCATTTCGCCGTGGTCGTCTAAAGCTACCGACATTGCCCGCAACTGTGGGTTAAGCCAGGTGCTGCGGTTGGAGCGCGGTATTGCCTATTACGTTGAAGCCAATGATGCGCTGAATGCGCAGCAGTTACAGCAACTAGCTGCGTTATTGCATGACCGCATGATGGAAACCGTATTTACTGCGATGCAGCAGGCCGAAGCGCTGTTTGCTAAAGCACAACCGGCAGCACTGAGCTCAGTCGATATTATCGGCGGAGGCCGCGGGGCACTGGATACGGCAAATGCCGAGATGGGGCTTGCACTGGCAGATGATGAAATTGATTATCTGTATCAAAATTTTACCGCGTTGGGCCGTAACCCGAACGATATCGAACTGTATATGTTTGCTCAGGCAAACTCTGAGCATTGCCGGCATAAGATATTTAACGCCGACTGGACAATAGATGGCGTTCAACAGCCTAAATCGCTGTTCAAAATGATTAAAAACACCTTCGAACAAACGCCGGACTACGTGTTATCTGCATACAAAGATAACGCCGCGGTAATGGAAGGTTCAACCGCGGGCCGCTTTTTTGCCCAACCAGGCAACCATACCTATCAATATCACCATGAACCGATTCATGTGTTGATGAAAGTTGAAACCCATAACCACCCAACCGCTATTTCACCCTATCCGGGCGCGGCAACCGGCTCGGGTGGTGAAATTCGTGATGAAGGTGCTACCGGTGTAGGCTCTAAGCCCAAAGCTGGCCTGGTGGGTTTCTCAGTATCTAATTTGCGTATTCCGGGTTTTGAGCAGCCGTGGGAAAGCGACTTTGGTAAACCAGAGCGTATTGTATCGGCGCTGGACATTATGCTCGAAGGCCCGTTAGGTGGCGCGGCGTTTAATAACGAATTTGGCCGGCCAGCGATCAACGGTTACTTCCGTACCTATGAAGAAAAAGTCCCCAGTCATAATGGTGACGAAGTACGGGGTTACCATAAGCCGATTATGCTGGCGGGTGGTTTGGGTAATATTCGCGCCGATCACGTACAAAAAGGTGATCTGCCGGTGGGTGCCAAGTTAGTGGTATTGGGTGGCCCGGCGATGAATATCGGTCTGGGTGGCGGTGCGGCATCGTCAATGGCGTCGGGTCAGTCGGCTGAAGATTTAGATTTTGCGTCAGTACAGCGCGAAAACCCGGAAATTGAACGCCGTTGTCAGGAAGTTATCGACCGTTGCTGGCAGCTCGGTGCAGATAACCCTATTGTGTTTATCCACGATGTCGGCGCAGGTGGCTTATCGAATGCTTTCCCTGAGCTGGTCAACGATGGCGGTGTTGGCGGTAAGTTTGAGCTGCGCAATGTACCTAATGATGAGCCGG
>JBFKFH010000117.1:0-9920 GCA_041618685.1 Rheinheimera sp. | reverse complement strand
GGTATTTCAGCAACATGGTATTGAGCTAAAAGTGAGTTAGTCCTAGCACGCACCTGGTCGACAAAATGTGGCATAAGGTACGCATTATTTTAGCCAACTAGCTACATTACAATTCCAACATATTACCGTCAAAAGTCGTCAGCTCACACTTGTAATTTCTGCGTTTGAGAACCTTACAGGCATTGTTGGCCTGGCTGTCTGTGACAAATGGGCCAACCCGTAAGCTATATAATTGCTGTTTTGGCCGCTGTATCTGTTTCAATTTAGGCGTTAAATTAGCCATTAATGCCGGATACTCTTGTCGCACAACATACCAGCCAAAATTAGCGCTTTGTGGTTTTAGAAAGCTTGCCACGTGCACTGCATAGGCGGTTGAGCTTGCCGCCGTTAGATCGGCACTGCCATCTGCTGCAGAATTCTGCTGTTCATTGTTATTTGCCACAGACGTATTTGCGGTTGCCGCTGAGTTATTGCTATACGGCGATGGCAAGGTCGCAACAATAACATTATCGCCGCTTATCACTTCGTCACCTAACATATCAGCGTCGTTTGCTGAGGCATATTTTTCTGGCGTATTGTTCAGATCGGACATTCTACTGACTTCTGCGATTAGAAAAGCCAGATCAGACTCCAGTTCTGTTAACCGTTCAATGCCCGGTTTGGCCTCATGCCACTCTTGCAGGTACTGCTTAATTTCTGCTTCGGTTAACTGCGCCTTATCGCCATTAGCGCTAACTACTTCAACGCCTTCATCATAGTTACTGGCGCAGCCTGCTATTATCACAGCCATCGCGCCTGAAAGCGCCATTGCAGCAAGCTGCTTTTTCATGATGTAAGGGTGACATTTTTTTGGCATCTGTTATGTTCCACGGCTCAAGCGTCGGTTATTGCTAGTGTAAAGCATAAATAATGCCAATTCATGCCTTTAGGTTATCACCTGCATTCGCGCCCAACTGAATCAACCCATTTAACCGGTCATTTCGCCTTAGTTGTATCGATTGTAGGATTAATTACCCGCAAGCCTGTGCATATGGTCTGATTTTTGCTTTAGCTTGGTTATACATTTCAGTTTCCGAACTTATACGGGTACTTACTATGCGTCGTATTGTACTATTAACCCTGTCAGCACTGGCTGCCTGTAGCAGTCAGCCTGACACTACACCGGTAAAAGCGGCACCTGCTGCGGCAATGTCGGAATACACCTTGCACGAATATGCCGGTAATCTGACGATGCAACTACTGCAAAACGCCTCTGTGCCTTTGCGTGGCGGTGCGGTAGTCGTAGGTGAGTTTACCGCGTTGCACGACAATTCTGCGCCGTTATCATCAGATGCGACACCAGAACTTGGCTTGCAACTGCAACAAAGCATGCAAACATTACTTAGCGCGGCCGGCTTTCAGGTTATTTCTTTTGCCGGACACGGCAGCCTGGTAACGGGCAGTGACAATCGCATGACGATAAAACCGGGCAAGGAGCTTCCGCGCTCCATCAAAGTAGACTATGTACTGAACGGCACCCTTACCACGCAACAACATGCCTACATTGTTAATACCCAGCTGGTCGACATTGCTACACATCATGTTGTGGCCGCCGCGACCAGTGAAATTCCATTAAACGTTTTTTGGGGGCGTGATCAGGTACAACTGAGAAACGGTCGCCTGTATCGAGTTGAGCTATAAGGAACTGAACGATGAGAAGCACACTATTTACCCTATCGGCATTGGCACTTACCGGTTGCAGCACCTTAGGGCTGATGTCAGCTGATCCTGTGGCAACTGACACCGAACAGACAGCTACGCTGGCCTCAACCTCAGCGCTGACCGAGCGCCCGGTGGCCATGCCTGATGCATTTCAGCCGGCCCGCTTCGCACTAAGATCTGCTGGCGATAACAGTGCGGCGCCAGGCCAGGTAATTACCATTCAACATTATGTCCGCGGCCTGATGCAAGAAATGCTGGTATCCATGCAGGATGTCGCAGAGCAAACGCCTGTAGCGGTAGCCAGCTTTGTGTATCTGGATTCAGATTTTAATCAGGGCAACTTGCTGGGTAATCAAATAGCAGAAAGTGTGATGCATGAACTGCATAACTTTGGCGTCAAAGTGCTGGATTACAAAGTAACTGACTATATTCGGGTGACACAGCAGGGCGATTTTGTTCATAGTCGCAACTATGAAGAACTTGGCGGCAATTTGCCGGCGCAATATGCAGTTGGTGGTACCCTTAGCCGACATCGTGACGGCATTCTGGTTAATGCCAGAATGGTCGCGTTTGATAGCAAAGCCGTGGTCGCCTCAGCCCAAAGCCTTATTCCGAACGCCGTGGTAAATGCCCTATTACCGAGTCTGACGGTTAACAGCATGCCAGTGATTAAAGGCGCAAACTGAGGATTTTTCTATGTCACGTCCCCTGTCTGTTTTGCTGATAGCATTAGCACTAGCGGGTTGCCAGAACAAACCCGCAATGCAAAGCGCGCCCGTAATGGAAGATGGCGCATTGCCGCTGTATCAGCACGGGTATGCACCGGCACGCCACAACATCCAGCTCAGTAGTTATGTTGAACAATTAGTGATATCACTACAACAAAACAGCACGCAAAAAATTCATGGCAACATCAGCGTAAGCTCTTTTGTTAACTTAGACAGCAGCCTGCAAAACACCAACGCAGTGGGCAATCAGCTGGCGGAAAATTTTACCACTCAGTTACGCCGCTTTGGTTTTGCTGTCAGTGACAGCAAATTGACCAAAGCAATTTCAATAACACCACAAGGTGACTTTGTTTTTACACGCCAAACCCGCAAGCTAAGACGTAACAGCGACCTTTGCTGTGTGTTGGCTGGCACGCTGATTTATGCCCCCAAGGGCATTGAAGTTAATGCGCGGATCATGGATTTAGCTACGCAGGCTGTTTTATCTTCTGCCAGCACGACTATTCCGTATTTTGTTGTTGAACACCTGGGTATGCCGCAGTAGTAAACCACTATTATTAATGGGATTATTGAAAAAAAACCGCGCTAGGCGCGGTTTTCTTTTACCGTTTATAACCGGGGTAATTCAGCAAAGTCAGATGCGACATAACGTGTGACTAAGCAGTTTATACCCAGCGCTTTTAGTTTATTACATCCTTGCACAGCTTGTTGTTTGGTGTCGTATGCGCCAATTTTCAGACGATAGTAGTCGGTATTGCTGACGCTGATTTTCTCATAGTTTGGCTCCAGCCCTGCCAGTTCCGCTGGATGCTTCTTCTTCATCTGCTCCCATACCACCGGTAAACGCAGCGGCTCAGCTAACGATGTGATCTGCAGTGCAAAGCGCTTTTCCGTATGCTCAGCATTGTTTGTTACGCTGGGTTCTACCTTAACCGGCGCAGTAACCTGACTCGACGCCGCCACTGTAGCATTTGTCGTTGGCTCGCTCACCGCTGGCTCAGTATTCGCCGTGGCAGATGAGGTCGCAAACTGATCCAGCTGACTAATCATCAGGTTCAGCTCTTCCTCAATTACCACCAGACGGCTGAGCGCGGGTTTTAGTTGCTGCCATTCTTTTAGCAGCTGATCATGCTGTTGCTGTTTATCCATCAGAATTTTCAGATCAGCCGCAACCTGCTCAATATGCTGGCCATTGATGACATCCACACCGGCTTTAGACTGCGGTGCCGACTGACACGCCATCAGGATGCTGGTCAGCGCGGTGACACACAGCGCTTGGTAAACGGGTGTTAGCTTATTAGTATTCATCGTGAGACCTGTCTGTATTATTAGTATTGAAAGCCATGATACTCTACCTGGCATGTTAGTTTTCGGCTGGTCAGCAGCGCGCACACCTCTTCGGCTTGCTGACGGGCTTGTTCATCAGAGCTTTCAGCACGTTCAAAATAGGCCAGCCCTAATACATACTTATCATCTGTACGTGAGCGGATATAAAACGGCTTTTGCATGGATAATCCTTTTAACTGCGGTCTTAGCATGTGGTAATACACTTTTAACATACCTGCTGAATTAAACTGCCCGGCACTGACTACATAGCCTTCTGCGTTTTCTAACGGTGCCAGAGTAAAATCTACGCCAACGATAAGATCGCCTTTTGAGGAAAACCGTACCTGCTTGTTCTTAACCGTCTTTAAGCCCCTACGGTCGATAAAGGCATCATCTACTTTCAGACTGTACTTGCCCGGTTTTACATTATTAAACAAATACAGACCATCGTATTCAGAGCGGGTTGACGCCACGACTTCGCCAGTCTCATTCAGTAAATTCAACATAATATAGGGGGCAGGCGCACTTTCGGCATCTTCTGTCTGCAGGTATACCGTGCCTTCGAGCTCGCCGGCTTTAACAACCGGAAAATTAAGCTGCTCAATAAAGCCTTTTCTGGCGGTAATCGCCACACCGGGGATCGCTGTAATCATAAAGGGGCCGTCAATGCTGGCTTCATCTACAATGATGTCGGTCGTAACGTTATTGTACAGCGACGTCAGAATAGCAACGCCTGCTTCATTGGTAATTCCTTCGCGATAACTTTGTACGGCTTTGACTTTAGCATTTTGAATTAACGGTTCGTTCTCATCGAACTTACCGTTCATATTCAGGTCTTCAAATACCCTAACCGCAGCGCCACCAGACTGTGATATTGACCGGCCAGAGGTGAAAATATCGCCATTCATTGCCTCGTAACCGACACTGAAACGGGCTGACAAGCCAATAACCCAGTCGCCTCTTTCGTTGTAGTTAAAGTTGGTATTTAAATGAAATGCATCTTTTCGCCAGTTTAAGCCCAGATTCAGTTGGTATTGATCATCCGGCACAAAATAAGAAAAACGCATTTCTGAACTTAGCTCTGACGACCACGGGAAATTTGCGGACGCACCATAAGACAGTAATTCTGTCTCAGGCCGTATGCCATAGCTGGTAAAAAACCGCGTAAAAATTGAGCCAAAATTTTTACGGTATTGCAGGCTACCGGCCAGGCTATTGCTATGCAGCAAATTCGCAGTCGCCGGCAATGTAGTCGCCGGCAACGTACTTGGGCTTTCGTCAGAAAATACAGAAGTAGCCACCGCATCGGAAATGGCATTTTTGTTCCAGATCAGATTATGCGAGAAAGAGCCATATTGGCTGTTAATACCCAAGCCATTTTCCAGAATTTCAGTATATTCGCCGTTAGAAAAATCGGCACGCTGCCAGCGGTTTTGATAGCTTAGCACCGGGAAATCAGTAAAATCGAACCGTCCGTCCATGATAACCGACGTGGTATCGGTTGTCTGATCGGTCAGGCTATAACCAGTACTATACAGCTCATCTCTGGTATGGCTGATATTCCAGTTGGTGTCCCAAAACCGGGTTCTGAAATTACTGCTGAAGGTAGAACGGTTATCCCGGTCCAGCGACACAGCCGAATTAAGTAAGCCGAGCCGGCCAAAACTTAAGTTAGCACTTAGCGTATAAAATTGCTGATTGTCACCTTGCTTCGGTATAAACAGCGATGTGCCCGCGCCCATTGATAGCCAATCAGTAATACCATAATCGTATACAGCGCCAAACAGTGTGCCGTAACCAGATTCATCGGTAATGGGATCGTTAATGCCAAATAGCGATTTATTCACATCGACGACAGAAAAACGATAACTACTCTGACCGGTTTTTACCGTATTACTATCAATAATATAGCTCTCGGTCTTCGTTTCAATTTGTCCCTGCGGGCCATAAAACACTAATTCAAAATCATTCTGGCCAAATGCAAGTGCGACATCATTAAATTCATATCGCCCTTCGGTTACGGTAAATCGCCGGTCCAGCAAGACACCATTCTGATACAGTTCAACGTCCCACCCCGACTGTACCTCCCCGGTCAGGTTTACCCTGCGGTTATCTGCTAACTGGTTTAACGGGGTATTGGTAACATAAATGCCCCGGCTTTGTTGTTGCGTGCGGGAAAAACCAACATTAACCGGTGTGACATCACCAAAAGCGAATTCGGTAGCATTTAACACACCAAGCAAGTCTGATTTTCTGGATTGCCGGGAAAGTGTCAGCCGCGCGTCGTTGAGTAAATCGAAATTACTGCCGGAGAGGAAAAACTCGGTATTTAAATACGCCAGATCTAAATTACCTAAAACTGAATAACCACTCAGCGTTTCCTCCTTGGTTTGACGCACTGATGTCTGAATATCAAGCATCGGCGAGGAGAATGCCTGATACGGCGATTCTTTGTGAGGCATAACAGACCGGCTCATTCCGCCGAGTCGTGAAATACGACGTTGTTGCCGGGACAAGCGGGATTCCATCGGAAATTTAGACGCCGAAGCAATATTCACCGCCAGGTTTGCTTCGTCGACGTCAACGTCAAAATTAAACCACTTTGCTATTTCATCAATTTCGATGAATAAATCATTGTCATAAAACTGAAAATCACCTGCAGCGACAGTGTAACGTTTGTCATTTATCTGCACCTGCAAGGTCGCATCGGCATTTTCTCGCAGGCTAAAAGTATTGTTCTCATTTAAAAACCAGCCACTGGCTGTGTTGTTTGTCAGATCAACATAGATTGGGTATTCAATAACCTGAAAAAAATCGCCGATGCCCAACTGAAAACTGCGCTGGCTTTTTACGACAAAAATATCGGTTAATGCCAGCTCATTTACCGACAGACTCAATATTAACTCTTCACCCGCGCTAAAACGACTGCCGGCTACCGGCTCATCCGTCTGCAAATCGCTGCGGGGTTCTGAAGCTTCAATTGGCGGTGCAAAACTATTATTATCGCGGATCGCAGGAGTCACAACAGCGCCTGATGTGTCAACAAATTGACTGTTGGCTGGCGCTGCAGCAGGCATCACAGCCACTGGCGTTGGCTCTGGCGTTGGCTCTGGCTCTGGCTCTGGCTCTGGCTGCAGCTTAGTGGTCTGTAATGCCTGTTGCTTAAGTTTTATTCTGTTCAGCAGCTGCTGGATTTTTTGCTGATCGCCTGCAGGTTCTGCCGCAATGACCATAGCCGGAGCAACAAAAATGACAATTACAAAAGTCTTTTTAATCAGTGTTTTAAGCAATTTTAACGCTATATAAAAAGTACCTGTTCTTGTCATATTTATTGTACTCAGTTGGCTATTTTAATACTCTCCTTGCTTACATTGATGGTTTTGTCAAAGAACGTAATGCCTTTGAAATCTTTTGAACCTTCGTAAACAACCCGGAGCTTGCCATCAGTAAAAGCAAAATCCGTTCCAACCCAATTCAAATCAGCATAGGTTTTTGATAATTCAGTCCAAATACTGTATTCGGTAGACTTTGCTATCAGTATTTCGCTACCATTTTTTGGCGTCCAGTAAGCACTGATGTCACCCAATACCGAATGCATACCGGCTCTTGACATATGCACCCTTACTTTTGCTTCTTTCGTTTTAGGATCATATGCCAGACTAAAATCTTCAGCATTAACCTGATACTGCAACTCGCCTTGGCGCACCACTACAGGTATCGCGAAACTCAATACAATATTTACCGCCATAGATTGTCCATCTTGCGGCACATTCAACGCGTTTTCTGACGGCATAGCTTTAAATAACAGGTGTGAACGGTATTCACCGGCTGGCAGGTTTGCCGGCCGGCGCAATGCCAGCTTAATAGTTTGCCGCTCATTGGGTTGTAACGTTACATTACGCGGCGTAAAACGCAGCATACTGCTGGCCACCGGAAATTTTGCAATTTGCTCTGGCGTCATCTCATTGTAACCACCGCCTTCCTTTGCCAGTTTCTCAACCCATTCCAGGCGGTAAGTGGTAGCTTCATTCGAGGTATTGATCAGCGTAAGCTCTGTTGAACGGTCGCCGGGGTTTAACTGCACCCGGGTTGGATTAATTAATAAATTTGCATTGGCCGTACCCATAACGGCCAAACAAAACAATACACCCGTCATTGCCAGATATTTCATATGCAACCCTATGTTAATTAATTTAAATTATGTATTGGTTAATAAACCAGATTTAAGTTCAGATACACACTGTAATCGGCGCCACTGTAATAATTCTCCGCCGGATTGCCTGATGTACTCAGCGTCGCGCCAAGGCGAAATTGTGCTGTGCCTGCATTGCCCATATTAATCGAGGATGGTATATCCACCGCATTTATCTGGAATTGTGCTGTGCCCGGATACGACATCGCTGAATAGGCAGGTAAATCGATTGATAAATTCACTGTTGTATAAGGTGGTAGACCGCTTAGAGTATAAATACCCGGTGTACCCGGCCTTATAATATAGATTTGGTTGGTGCTGGTTTGCATACCATTACGGGTAATCGTCGTCGTGCTGACGCTATTATTATGCCGAATGGCTATTTCACCAAAACTCAATGGGCTATCCGTATCAAACTCAGACCATGCGTCGGTTGCAAACAAGCTGGATAGCAGTAGAAAAACATGTTTTTTCATGATTAAACCGAAAGTAGCCCTCAAGACTGCCGTTAAGCAGCCTTGAAGACTGTCAGCACTCAATATGCAACTGTTACGTCGAATGTGCCGCTATATGGCGTACCGTCTTGATATACCGGAGCTGTTATAGCTGCAACGTGCGTTGCAATTTGTGCACCAACAGAGAACGCAGCCGTGCCGCCAGAACCTGTTGCGATAGTCGTGGTAATTGCACCTGGTGTGCCAGAAGTACGGTAAGCGGTAAAGTTACCTACAGTAAAGTTAGCTGAACCTGGAGGTACCGCCGCGCCAACCAGAGTGATGTTGGCAGCTGGCAACGTTAAATTCAGTGTTGTGAACGGTGCAACGGCGGCAATGGTAAATGCCGGGCGCGCAGGCGTGCCACCTACAGACTGAATAACTGCGGTACCAGCACCGGCAGTACATAAAGTACCGGCACCAGATGCTACAGCAGCAACCGGAGAGGCTGGGTTAGCTGGCAATTCTAAGATGGCACATGTGTCTAGCGTGGCATCTGCAGTTGCACGTAAAGTACCAAAGTTCAGAGAGCCGGTAAACTGAAAATCAATTGCGTTATTCACTGATACCGTTGCTGGAACGGTAAGCGTTTCAGCAATCGCAGAACCAGCACCTGCCAGCAATAATGCGGCTGCCATGCCTTTTGTCAGATTGTTGATTTTAGTCATAACTGTATCCTATAAGTTGATCTACTTAGGTTTTAGTACGCCTGTAAAAACACAGCGTCTCTTCGAGGCGTAATCATGTATCGGCCCTAATTAGAATTGCTTTAATATTTTTTATAAAAAATGTATTTCTTGCTCCTGCAACCTCATCATAATTCTATTTATGATAATGTAAAGCAAGTATTCACAAGCCTTTTCAACCTTCGCAGCCATCTATAAATCAACGTTATTTAGCGGCGATAAATGCCAACCTAGGGTCAGTTAATAAGCTGATATAAATAAGCAGCTTACAGAATCAGCAATGCCGGCCGCTTTACCCGCTGGCAAATACCACGGGAACAATATCATTCACCTTTACAACACAACATTGTTCAATATGAAATCAACCACTGCACAATTAGGCAAATAATTGCACATTAAGCGGCAACTTTTTGCCTAAATAATACAAAAGCCATCAAAAAAACATCCATTACGGGCACAAATGTTAATTAAATACTTAGTTTTATATCGCCACCGGCGCTTTAATATGTGGATGTGCCTGATAGTTTTGCAGCGTAAAATCATCGTAGGTAAATGCAAAAATATCTTTTACTGCAGGATTAAGCTGCATCTGCGGTAAAGGCAGGGGCTGACGTGCCAACTGCACGTTTACCTGATCCAGGTGATTTAGATACAGGTGGGCATCGCCAAAGGTATGGATAAAATCACCGGGCTGCAGGTCGCACACCTGGGCTACCATCAGGGTTAATAACGCATAGCTGGCGATATTAAATGGCACTCCAAGAAAAATATCCGCACTGCGCTGATAAAGCTG
>JBFKFH010000116.1:0-10002 GCA_041618685.1 Rheinheimera sp. | reverse complement strand
GGTGATTGTCGGTGCTATGATGTTATTCGCCGCCGGTGGCATTATGTATTCAGTGTTTCAGGACATGGCGCCGCAAATTAAACTGAAGCACCACTGGGCGCCTCCTATGGGTACCGTATTAGGCTTTGTGCTGGGCATGATGGGTTATATGCTGGTGCACTAACTGCTGCTTGCGTCAGATTATCAGGAGCTTCCGGTGTCAGAGCCCGCTAAGGTGTTATTGATATATGATAAAGACTGTCCGGCCTGTAATGCGTATTGTCAGGTACTGCGCATTCGTCAAAGCGTAGGTGAATTAACACTGATTAATGCGCGGGAGAATACGGCTGTTATGCAGCAGATCACTGCGCTGGGGCTGGATATCGACATGGGCATGGTGGTGAAAACGGGGCAAAGCTGGTATTACGGCAGCGACGCTATGCATGTGCTGGCGTTACTCAGCAGCCGTTCTGGCGTATTTAACCGGTTAAATTACTGGTTATTTAAATCGCCGGCACGGGCAAAGTATCTTTACCCGGTATTGCGGACATGTCGCAATCTGCTGCTCAAGCTGCTAGGCAAACACAAGATTAATAATTTGGCTATCCGCGGCAACGACCGCTTTTAACGGGAACCTCAACATGGCACAACCTTACCTGGAGTACGTGGCCAACGGCTTCTATTTGCTGGCGGTATTTTTGGCTGCGCGCAACAGTATTCATACCTGGTGGCTGGGTATTATTGGTTGCGCATTGTTTGCCGGTTTGTTTTATCAGGTAAAGTTGTATGCGGAAGTAATGTTGATGCTGTTTTTTATTGCTACTAATTTTATTGGCTGGTTTCAGTGGGGGCGCGCCAGCGGTATTAAAGCAGTAACCAGCACGCCACTAAAAAAGTTGCTGATTTTCAGTATGCTGGCGCTGTTAATAACAGCGGTCTACGGTTCAGCGCTGCATAGTTTTACCGATGCCTATGCCCCCTTTATTGACTCTGCGGTACTGATGTTCAGCATTATTGCCCAGTTTTTACTGATGAGCCGCAAGCAGGAAACCTGGTGGTTCTGGCTGGTTGTTAATACGCTGGCAATACCCTTGTATATTTCGCGGGAGCTGTACTTAACCGCAATAGTGTATACCGGCTTTTGGTTTAATGCCTGGTATGGGCTTTATATCTGGCGCCAGCTTAGCCGCCGTGCTGCAACCGACAGCCAGTAACCCCAATAGAAAGACAACCGGGCCCGTACCGGGCCGGTTGTTATGCTGAAAAGATCAGCTTGTCGTGCAGTTTCTGTGGCAGCTGTTGTAAATCAGCAGCATGATCACTTACCACAACAATATTGGCTTTGGGCATTGCCAGTGTCAGCCCCTGATAGCGCTGATCGGCAAATTGGGCGGCAAACCTCAGTTCAGCATCTTTGGGCACGATAAACACCGTGGCGTAACCGGTAGCTGTTTTAACCGCCAGATGCAATGAACGAACGCCCTGAAACGTGCAGTAGCGGGCATAAAGAATGTCATCTTGCCAGTCTTGCAAACTAGCATCGAAGCTGGCCAGTTTCAGGTTTACGTCGGCCAATGACTGCACACTGACCTGGCTTAGCAAATACTCCTCCTCATGATGCACATGTGCCAGAGCATGACCGCCCAGATCGGTAGCCAAACTGTTGTAATATAGCTGCACGCCCACTACTGATAGCAAGGCAACACTGGCGGCCATAGCCAGGGGCATTACCCAGCGGCGTGGCAGTTTTTGTTGTTGGCGGGGGATTTGCAATAAGCGTTCTGCCAGCATTGGCGGTACCGTAACCTGCAATGCATCCTCCAACTCCTGCTGCTGTTGTTGCAGCTGCCGGGCAAATTGTCGCAGCTCAGCATCCTCAGCCATAGCCGCTAATAACTCAGGCTCAGAGCTGAACGGATCGGCCAGCAAGATACGGCGTAATTCGGTGTTATCCATGACTGGTTCCCCCTTGCTGAGTAAGGCTATCGCGCAGCAATTTACGCGCCCGAAATAGTCGGGTATTAACTGTGTTTACATTAAGTTGCAGCATGCTGGCAATTTCATCACTACTAAAGCCGCCAATTACCTGCAATACCAATGGTTCGCGGTATTCTTCGGCCAGCGCCGCCATATGCTGGCGTAATGTATCATTGTCGCAGCTTTGCTCGGCACTGGTTTGCCCGGTATCGGCCAAACTGTCTTGTTCCGCTGCATCATCATAATCAAACTGTTTGCGTTCAAAACGCCGGGCATTTTCTCGTCTTAGTATGGTAATTAACCAGGCTTTGGCCGCATTGGCATCCAGTAAGCTGTCGAGGCTTTTCCAGGCGCGTAAAAAGGTTTCCTGTACCAGGTCCTGCGCGATATCGGCATCTTTACAGAGCCAAAAACCATAGCGATATACATCAGCATGGTAATGCTGCACCAGTTGTTCGTAGCGTCGTGTTTTGCTGTCAGTCAGTTTAAACACCGCAGCCGCAGGAAGCTTGTCTTGCTGCTTGCGACCAGTATTATCAGACATAGATATGACTTCAATTGCTGCTAAGTTGGCTGTCAGCCTAGCGTTATTTTGCGACGCTGGCAAAAAATGAATGCTAGCCATGCTGAGGCTCCGCTGGCGCGGGCATAGACAAGTAATGATCCAGGCTGGTGTAACGGCCGCCGCCAGTAAAAAACAGGCTGAGCAGCATAACAAAGTAGGTAGCAGCGAATTCAATGCCATTGTTCAGGATCACAAAGTTACCATTGCTGGTGAGCCAATTATAATGGCCATGCTGTTGCAACAGCTCTTTTGCCGCGCTCAGTTGCTGTGCTGAATTCACTACCCGCTCATTGGCCAGCCAGCTTGCGCTGTCGGCAATGGCTAACCAGCCATTGGGCCAGTGCACGGCAAAAATCGCCACCAGCATGGTAACCATCAGTGGAATACTGGCTAAACGGGTGAATAGCCCCAGCGCTAACAATAGTGCCCCGGCTATTTCTGCACTAACAGCCAGCCCAGCCATAAACGCAGGCAGTGGCAACCCCAGCCCCCAGTCAGCGTTGCCAAACCAGGCGACAGTGTCATCAAAATGCAGATATTTATTCCAGCCAGCTTGCAGCAATACCGGCGCCAGATAAAGCCGCAGCAACAGTGGTGCCAATCCAGAAAGATGCTGGCTTTGTTTGATAATACGCTGATAGAAAGAAACAACAGTATGCATAGACCGAACTCAAAGTGGCTTAACTGAGTTATAAGAACGGTAAGCTGGCAGAATTATTTCAGCACAGTGCGGGATCACTGTGCTGGCAGTGTCTCAATGCACGCGATATAGGCGACAAAAGAAGTCGATGACGGCGTCAGCATCTAAGGTAGAGAAACGTACTTTCCGTTTGGTAACAATGGCTTCGCCTAGTGTTTTTAACGTATGTTCCAGCGGTAAGCCACTGGGGCGTTCCAGCTCATGGTCGGCAAATAAAAAGTTTAGCGCGGCACTGGCATAAGATTTACCCGGCGTTAAAGATAATAATTCCAGCTCCTGCAGCCGTACACCCAGGTTGCGGATTTTTTCTAAGCGGTAAGTCTCTTTCATGTTGGGCCCCGTGTTCGCTGTGCCTTGATATTCAGGGTATCGACTACAACAGGGATTTCTTTAATCAAACAGTGAAATTGACCAGCACAGCAGGGCGGCTTTTTGCTAGTATAGCCGCCATAACAGCTGGTTAAGCTAAGGTAATACATGACCCAACACCCACATCCTCTGGCACTGACAGTACAGCAGCTCGGGCCGCAACTGGATAGCAAACTGATTAAGCAAGCGTTAGAGGCACAACAACTGGTGCCCGCTTTTATTGGCCAGGACCGGGCAAAATCGGCTTTGGCTTTTGCTATTGGCATGGATATGCCGGGTTACAACCTGTATGTCATGGGTGAGCCGGCACTGGGGCGCTTTACGCTGGTGCAGGATATCCTGCAACAGGCCGCCAGCGAAAAGGCTACACCGGAAGAGTGGTGTTACCTGAATAATTTTGATGACGAACGGGTACCCAACACGCTGCGGCTGCTGCCGGGTGAAGGCAAAATACTGGTTAAAAAAATTGAAGCATTAATTGATGAGCTGCTGGATACCTTTCCGGCAGCTTTTGATAACCCGGGTTACCAGCGTAAGAAAAAGGCGATAGCGCGTGCCTTTGATGACAAATACGAGCAGGCAATTGAGTTAGTTGAGAAAAAGGCGCTGGAAAAAAATGTCGTGCTGTATGAAGAAAACGGCGCGGTGAGCTTCTCGCCGATTATTGACGACAAGCCGCTGGATGATCAGGAGTTTTCCAAACTAACCGAAGAGCAGAGACAGTACTTTTATGGCCTGGTTGGCGAGCTGGAAACCATTTTAAATGAGCAGTTGCTGGAATTGCCGCAATGGAAACGCGAGCTGTCTGAAAGCCAGCGCGCGCTGCGAAAAGATACCATTGAACAGGCAATTAAGCCGCTGTTAAAACAACTGGAACACGATTACGCCGCGGAGCTGGGTGTGCTGCGTTATATTCGTGAAATGCGCAGCCATTTGGTCAAAGCGGTGCTAGAGCTGATGCCTGATGAATCTGAAGCGGAAAAGCAGGAAGAGGCCGACAACCGCGAAATTTTTGTCGAAGAGTTTGTGCCCAATGTATTGGTGCACTACGAGAGCATGTCGGGTGCGCCGATTATCTTTGAGCCCAACCCCAGTTACGGCAACCTGTTTGGCCGGGTAGAATACAATTCTGCCAGCGGCTCTTTATATACAAATTACCGGATGATTCGCCCCGGTGCGCTGCACCGTGCTAATGGCGGTTATTTAATTCTGGATGCTGACCGCTTATTAACACAACCGGCGCTTTGGGATGCATTAAAACTGGCATTAAAATCGGGTGAGCTGTTAATTGATACGTTATCTGAGCATGCGGTAACGAATTCCACCATTATTACCCCTAAAGCGATACCACTTAATGTCAAAGTGGTGCTGCTTGGCTCACGCGATCTGTACTACCTGATCCAGGACGTGGACGACGAATTTAACGAGTTATTCCGGGTTCTGGCAGATTTTGAGCATTACCTGCCTTACAGTCAGCAAACCGTCAGCTATATGGCAATGCAAATTCGTGAGCAAATGCGTCTGCTGCATGTCGATGAGTTGACCACGGCTGGATTTAAGCAATTATTAACCTTTAGCTTTCGCCAGGCCGAGCATCAGCGCAAGTTATCCGCCCGCTTTGCTGATGTGCTGGAGCTGGTGCGCGAAGCCTGCTACTACGCCGGGCAGCAACACAGTCGCAGTCTGGGGGCTGAGCATATTCAGCAAGCCTTAAAGGGCAAGCAGCACCGTACCGGCCGCATTAGTGAAGGGTTTTTAGAGGATATTCAGGAAGGTCAGATACTAATTGATACTGACGGACTGGCGGTGGGTAAAATTAACGGGCTAACCGTATTGGAAATCGGCGACACGGCGTTTGGGACGCCGGCGCGGATCAGTGCAACGGTGTTTGCCGGCTCAAGCGGTGTTATCGACATTGAGCGCGAAGTAGAATTGGGCAAGGCGATACACTCTAAAGGCGTATTGCTGCTTACCGGCTATCTGGGGGCTAAATATGCTCGGGAATTTCCATTGACACTGTCAGCGAATATCGCGATGGAACAAAGCTATGGCCACATTGATGGTGATAGTGCGTCGCTGGCAGAAGTCTGTGCGCTGCTATCGGCAATTACTGACATACCGGTTAAGCAAAGCCTGGCCGTTACCGGCTCAATCAACCAGCATGGCCAGGTGCAGGCCATTGGTGGGGTAAATGAGAAAATTGAAGGCTATTTCCGCCTGTGTCAAAGCCGGGGGTTAACGGGCGAGCAGGGTGTTATTATTCCCGCCAGTAATCAGCTAAACCTGGTGTTAAATGAAGAGGTTACCACGGCGGTTAACCAGCAGAAATTCCATATTTATGTGGTAAAAACAGTAGATGAGGCATTAACGCTGTTAACCGGTGTTGAAGCCGGCGAGAAAAATAGCCGTGGCCAGTATCCGAAAAAATCTGTTAATGGCCGCGCTTTATTGCGCCTGGCTAAAATTGCCGAAATCGTTAACGGCAGTATGGAGGACGAATAGGGCGGTTAGAACGCCGCAAAAGCACTGTGGTATTGCACCTGGCTGTTGTCTGCCGGCAGCGCGGGTGTGTTTAGCGGCAATAACATAAAGGTGTCGTTGGGTACTTGCCAGGGACAGCGGATGTTAAAGCTGCTGGCGGGTAAAAAGCCAAAACGCGGATAATACTCCGGATGGCCCAGTACCACTACAGCTGCAATTCCCCGCTGCCAGCATAGTTCCAGCCCGGCGCGAACCAGAGCCGACCCTATGCCCTGATGTTGCAATACATTACTTACGGCCATCGGGGCCAGTGCCATCAGTTTAATGTCCGGGTGTTTATCCAGCGTTGCCGGGGAAAATAAGATATGGCCGACAATTTTGCCGTGTTGCTCTGCGATAAGTGAAATACAGCCAGTACATTGCTGGCGTAAGGTATTGATCAACCGGACTTCAGCTTTACCGCTAAATGCAGTTTGTGTCAGGCTGGCCACCGCGTCGTAGTCGGCTGGGGCTTCAGCACGTACGGTTGTGTCATAACCCAGGGCATGCCAGGTGCTGTTGCGCCGGCGCTGTAATGTGCGGCTGATATTGTGCAGTAAAGTCATTACGGTATGCAGTAAAGCAAAGCGTAACTTTAGTCTACCCGACTGAGCGGGGGGTACAAGTTAAACGTTAATAAAAAAGCCGGCACAGGGCCGGCTTGTTAAGCAGTTAATGCATTAACCGCACTGTTTAGGGCCACCTTTACAGCTACCGCCTGAACCGCCACCTGAACCACCGCCAGTGACTGTACCTGTACAGCCGTTAACCGTCAGGTAGTCGTAAGCCGCTTTAGCTTTAACGATGCCGTAACCGAAGTAAACGTCCTTACCGGCAGCACCAGCATCCTGCGCGGTTGCTTTTAACGCATTACGGATTTCAGTACCTGAACAGCTTGGGAAGTTAGACCATACCAGTGCAGCTACACCGGCTACCGCAGGCGTTGCCATAGAGGTGCCGCTCATGTAACCGTAATCACTGCTTTCGATGGTAACGGTCATGTTACTGGCAGCCAGCAGCGCAGAGCGGTCTTCAAACGCAGCACCTACAGCCGGAATAGACGTAGTGTTTGCGCTGCCTTCACCTAAAGTACCGTATAACATGCCTGGTTCGTTGTTAATAATAACCGCGCCGATACCGCCTGAGTTCTGACAGTTTTTCACTTTGTCGTGGAAAGAGATAGTGCCACGGTCAATCACACAGACTTTACCTGCTGCTGCACTGTTAGTGCTGGTAGCGGTGCCCATAAAGTAGGTGCTGCCTGATGCTGAACCGGCATTTTCCATTGCTGAAGAAGCAAACGCCGTTGCACCCGCATACAAAGATGAAGAGGTCGCCATGCCAGCCGGGTAAGTAGACAGCGTGTCTACACCGCCTGCAGTCACTTCAACACAGATGTTTTCATCTGTAGTAGCGTTTTTGCCTTTGCCTGAAGTACAGCTTGGGAATTGAGAAAAATCAGCAATGTTATTGTTAGCATCATTTGCGCCAATCATCATTACTGACGGGTAACCTGCCGGGTACGAGCGTACACTGTTACCGTCGTTACCGGCTGCCGCTAATACTAAACCACCGTTGTTGGTAAAGGTAGCGAATGCATTAGATTCAGTGCTGTTAGAACCGCCACCGCCTAAGCTCATCGTAATGATGTTAGCGCCGGCTGCAGTACATTTTTGCGCAGCATATGCCAGATCAGAGGAGTAACCCCAACCAGCGGCGTTGAATACTTTAATGATGTGCATGGCAACACCCGGTGCCATACCTACGACACCAACGCCATTGTCAGCTGCGCCAACTGTACCGGCAACGTGCGTGCCGTGTGGGCCGCCGTTCACATCCCAGCTGCCTGTGCCAGAGTCGTTATCGCCGGTGATGTTGCCCCAGTTAAAGTCAATGTTTGACCGGTCCAGACCAGAGTCGATAACACAAACTTTCATACCGGCGCCGGCATTAAAGTTAACCATTTTTGCCTGAGACTGATATATCGCATAAGGAGTCAGCTGTTCAGCCATCGGGTTGCCAAGGTCGTCTGCATAAATAGCCATTGGCTTACGCACCAGATCTTCTTCTACCAGCTGAATATGTGGGTTATTTAATAAACCTTTAATCTCGCTTAACGATTTGCCATTGAATTGCGCAGCAATAAAGCCATCCGCGTCAACTTTTACATCGCCGCCCAGCTGCTTAGCCAGCGCTTTTACGACGCCTTTTTTGCTGTTATCAACTTTGATGATGACGCGGTCAGATGCCGTCGCCGCTGCGGTAAAACCCATCGCCAATAGGGTGGCGGTCGCAATGGTAGATAATTTATTATATTTCATTAATTTACTTCCTCTGGATGTTACATCTTGCCAGTCAGCACAGCTGGCATTTTTGTTATTGGTCGTGTTATTCCGGCCTTTTATCGCGTTGCCATGTTTTCCGGCAAGTGATTCTTTGTGCCACAGCTTACAGGATTTAGCAATAAGTGAGCGAAAACTTACCGAAAAGCACGGATATATGTAATCTGTATGAAATAAGTTAAAAATAAATCTGTTACAAATTGTAATTGAAATGAGTTTCAGCTAGCGGTTTAGATGGTTAAATAGCCATTAAACAGGGTGATTAAGGTTTGCAGTGAACATGCTGCCAATAACGCCGTAGGGTAAAACCGGCTAACAGCAGGATGGTAAAGCCATACAAGGGCATGTTGCCATAGCGGGAGTAGGGTGTTGCACCTTCAGTCAGTTGCAATTGGTCAGTCAGCACAGTTTCGGTAAACTGCGGCGCTTTTGCACTTATGTTGCCGTGCGGATCCACCGTTGCGGTGACGCCGGTATTCGTGGCCCGCAGTAACGGCCGGCCAAACTCCAGTGCCCGCATTTGCGCAATTTGCAAATGCTGGTGCGGGCCTATGCTGTTACCAAACCAGGCATCATTACTTACTGTCAGTAACAGCTGGGTTTTGTCGGTCATATTAGCGGCGATCTGTTCGGCAAAGGCAATTTCAAAGCAAATAGCTGGTAATAAATGGAAGCCATTTGCCACCAGGTTTGGCTGGATATAGCTGCCGCGGGTGAACGAGCTCATTGGTAGGTCAAATATCGGTGCCAACTGGCGCAGCCAGCTTTCAAACGGCACAAATTCACCAATAGGTAATAAATGATGCTTGCTGTAGCGGTTGCCGTGGCCGTAAAAGTAATCACCATCGGTGGCATCCGGATACCGTTTACCTAACACGATAAGGTTGTTCCAGGCTTGCTGGGTTTTAAAGTTGTAATCCAGAATACCGCTGATCACAGCTGTATCGGCGTACAACGCAGCGCGGTTCAGGTTGTCGAGATAGCTTTCAGCCAGCGGTTCCAGTTGCGGGATGGCCGCTTCGGGCCAGACCACCAGATCTGTTTGAAAATGTGGCCGGGTCAGGTCAAGGTATTTCAGCATCGTCGGCCATTCCTGCTCCGGTGCCCAGCGCAATTCCTGCTTAATGTTACCCTGTACCAGCAACACCGATAGGCTTGAGCCGGTGTAATGCCAGCCTTTAAATTGTGACAGTGCCGGGCTTAATACAAACAGCAGGCCGGCAACAAACAGGTAGCTGTAACGGCTAAACACCGCCTGCCGGTATGCCAATTGCGCCAGCGCCGCCGCAGTAAAAGCGATAACAAAACTGATACCAGCTTCACCAATTATGGGGGCTAAATCGGCTAAACCGGCAGATGTCTGGCTGTAGCCCATCGATAACCAGGGAAACCCGGTTAGCAACCAGCTGCGCAGCCATTCTGCCAGGGTCCAGCAGGCGGCAAACAATAAAGGGCTAAATGCCGGTTGGCGCAATCTATAGCTAAGCCAGCTGGCAAAGGCCGGAAACAACGCCAGATAACTGACCAACAGCGCCATTAGCCCTAGGCTG
>JBFKFH010000115.1:0-10132 GCA_041618685.1 Rheinheimera sp. | reverse complement strand
GCATGTTAGAAGCGCAGGGCTATCGGGTAGGTATTATTGCCCAGCCCGATTGGCACAGCAAAGACGACTTTATGCGCCTGGGTAAACCAAACCTGTTTTTTGGCGTGTCGGCCGGTAATATGGACTCGATGATTAACCGCTACACCGCCGATAAAAAGCTGCGCCACGATGATGCGTATACCGCCGGTGATATTGGCGGCAAACGGCCGGACCGCGCCGTTACCGTGTACACCCAGCGCTGCAAAGAAGCTTTTAAAGATGTGCCGGTAATTATTGGCGGTATTGAAGCCAGCCTGCGCCGCATTGCGCATTATGATTACTGGTCTGAAAAAGTACGCCGTTCAGTAATATTCGATGCCAAAGCTGACATTTTAATTTACGGCAATGCTGAGCGGCCATTGGTCGAAGTGGCGCACCGTATTGCATCGGGCGTGCCGGTAAGCGAGATCCATGACGTGCGTGGCACGGCCGTTATCCGCAAAGAGCCGCTGCCGGGCTGGCGTGGGGTAGATTCTACCGCCATTGATAAAATTGGCCGCATTGACCCTATTGCTAACCCTTACGGTGCTGACGATGTGGGTTGCAGCAGTTATTCTGAATATGCCAAAGCCGGCATCGATTTAACCAAACCGGCAGAGGTTGAAGCCAAACCAATACTGGTGCAACCGCCACGGCAAAAACCGTGGGAGCAAACTTATGTAAAACTGCCAGCGTTTGAGCAGGTTAGTGTGAACAAGCCATTGTATGCCCATGCGTCACGTATTTTGCACCAGGAAACTAACCCGGGTTGCGCCCGCGCCATTATGCAGCGCCATGGCGATCGGCATATTTGGGTGAACCCGCCGGCATTTCCGCTTAGCACGGAAGAGATGGATTTAGTATTTGGCCTGCCGTATCAACGTGTGCCGCATCCGGTATATGGCAAGGAGAAAATTCCTGCTTACGAGATGATTAAAACCTCAGTGAATATTATGCGCGGCTGCTTTGGTGGCTGCTCATTTTGTTCGATTACCGAGCATGAAGGCCGCATTATTCAAAGCCGCTCGAAAGAGTCGATCATGCAGGAAATTAAGGATATTCGCGACAAAGTACCGGGTTTTACCGGTGTGATATCCGATCTTGGTGGCCCAACCGCCAATATGTACCGCTTAAACTGTAAAAACCCCAAAGCCGAACAAACTTGCCGTAGGCCAAGCTGTGTGTACCCAACCATTTGCGAGCATATGGACACTGACCAAAGCCCGACGGTTGAACTGTACCGCGAAGCGCGTAATTTACCGGGTATTAAAAAGGTGCTGGTGGCGTCAGGCGTGCGTTACGACTTAGCAGTAGAAGACCCTAACTATGTGCGCGAGCTGGTGCAGCACCATGTTGGCGGCTATTTGAAAATAGCGCCGGAGCATACCGAAGATGGGCCGTTATCGAAGATGATGAAGCCGGGTATGGGCGCCTATGACAAGTTTAAAGAAATGTTTGACCGCTTTAGCAAAGAGGCCGGTAAACAACAGTTTTTAATTCCGTATTTTATTGCCGCCCATCCGGGCACCACCGATATGGACATGGTTAACCTGGCGTTATGGCTTAAAGAGCGTGATTTTAAACTGGATCAGGTGCAAAACTTTTACCCCAGCCCGATGGCGAATGCGACCACCATTTACCATACCGAAATGAATTCGCTGAAAAACATTAATAAAGCCAATGATGAAGTTGTGCCGGTGCCCAAAGGTGAACGGCAGCGCCGCTTGCACAAAGCCATACTGCGCTACCACGACCCCAAAGGCTGGCCACAAATTCGCGAAGCGCTGATTAAAATGGGCTTAAAACATTTAATTGGCCGCAGCAAAGGTTGTTTGGTGCCGGAAGAGGGCAAAGACGAGCAGTTTAAAAAGCCAGCTAAAGGCGGCAACCCGGCACTGAGCCGCCATACCGGCCTAAACCCGGCGGCAAAGGCAGTAGCAAAAAACGGCAAAAAGCCGTTTGCCGCTAAAACAGCAAAACCAACGGCAACTAACCAGGCCAGCAGCAAAGCAACCAATAAGAACAGCAAAGCGCCGCGCCGGGCAAAAGACTGATGCAGCGGCTGTTCTTCAGCCTGACATTAAGTACCACACAGCAACAACAGTTGCTGTGTTATCAACAGCAAGCGCTTGCGCTGTGTCCTGATGCGCGCGCCACCGACCTCGACAACCTGCATTTAACGCTGTTTTTTCTTGGCCAGGTTACACCCGGTCAGAAACAGCGTCTGTGCGAGGCAGTATCCGCGCTGACTGTGCCGGCTTTTAATCTGACACTGAATTTTCTTGGTGCTTTTGCCCGGCCCAAAATTGTCTACCTGGCGCCGGCGGTAATTCCTCCGGCGCTGACGCAGTTGCAGCAACAGGTAGCAAATATTTGCAAGGCGCAAGGCTTTGCCGATATGTATGCGCAATACCAACCCCATATCACCCTGGCACGACACGCCATTTGTGATGCTAACCTGCACCAGCCTGTCGCTGCAGTAACCCTGAAAATTACCTCATTCGCTTTGTATCAATCGACACAGCTGGACGACCGGCTGCAGTACGTGCCGTTACATCACTTTGAGCTGGCTTAGCGCAAGCCGGTGTATTGCCCTTCACTTACAAATCTTTACCAGCGTCGGTTTAACCGGTCGATCTGAAGCTGATATAGTTCATCAGTGATTAATTATTGCCGCCTATACTGTGTTGCTGCGCTTTATTAACAAGGATTGGTTATGCCTGCCTCTGCGTCATTTCTCGGAAAAATATTCGGCTCATTCAACTGGACTGCACCAGCCTGGTTGCAGCGGTTAAGTCAACGGGCGAAACAACGGCCGTTACAGTTCGGCGTTATTTTGTTGGTATTGCTGGCTGCGATTGGCGCCGCTATTGCCGGATATTGCTATTATCAGCAGCTACCCAAACCGCTAACGGTCACGGCCACTGTGCAGGGGCCGGAACTGGGCTATTATCAGGACGATATTGAACAGCCCACCCCGGTTACACTGCAGTTTCACTATGATTTTCAACCACAACGTGGCGGTATTTTACCTGCGCCGGCATTATCAGCAGCCCGGCTGGACTTGATTGGAGAAGTGTTAACTGAAGGGGTTAGTATTAGCCCGTTTATCGCCGGTACATGGCTGTGGCAGGATGAAAATAGCTTAAGCTTTACGCCGGAACAGGCCTGGCCAGCGGGGCAGCAATATCAGATCAGTCTGAATAAGCGTATTTTTGCCAGTGATATTAACCTGCAACAGCAACAATACCACTTTGACACGGTGCCGCTGACGGCTGAGATCAGCCAGTTACGCTTTTACCAGCATCCGGCTGAGCACGGCACGCGACAAATTGTCGCTACGGTAAGTTTTAGTCATCCGGTGTTAGCCGATAGCGTTAACGCGCAGCTATCGATGCGGATGCGTCCAGACGGCGCTGACAATAAAACGCCGGGCAAAGCCGTCGATTTTAGCGTAACCGCGGATAAAGCCGGCCGCGAGTTCTATGTACAATCAACCAAACTGACTTTGCCTGAACACGAACAGTATCTTAGTTTGCAGCTGAATAAAGGTGTAGCCGCGGCAAAAGGCAGCGCTAAAACTCAGCAGGTGCAACACGAGCAGCTGCTGGTGCCGGACAAAAACAGCTTTTTAAAAGTAACAGAGCTACATACTGATATTGTCCGCACGCCACAGCTGGAGCCTGAGCAAATGCTATTGCTCAGTTTTACCGATAGGATAAGCCGCAGTGAGCTGCAGCAAAAACTCAAGTTATATCAGTTACCAAAACATCCCAAGCGTCAGTCTCATTACTGGGCAGTGGGTGAGGTAAACAGCAACCTATTGCAACAAGCCAGCGAGCTGCAGTTTGAGCTGATGCCGACAGCCGAGACGCATGACAACACCTTTAGTATTAAGTTGGATTTACCGCCCGGCCACAGTGTATTCGTTAGTGTGCCCAAGGGGCTGCAGTCGACCAGTGATTTTACTCTGGCGAACGAATATCGTGCGGTAATACAGGCGCCTGACTATCCAAAAGAAGCAAAATTGGTGGCAGAAGGGGCCGTGCTGACATTAAGCGGTGAGCAAAAGCTGCAGCTGTTAAGCCGCGGGTTAAAAGGGGTACAGGTTAAACTGCACAAACTACTTCCTGAGCAGCTTAATCATTTTATCAGCCAGACCGGTGGGGATATCACGCAGCCCTATTTTGTTAATTACAATTTTGATGAAAGCAATATCAGCACGGCTTATCAGAAAAATTTTACCCTGAGTAATAGCCACGCCAAGCAGGCGAATTATCTGGCGTTGCCGTTAGCACCCTATCTGGCAGAGGCCGGTATGGGCGTGTTTTTTATTCAACTTAGTGAGTTTAACCCCGACCGGCCGGATGAAGAATACCAGCCGTTAGACAAGCGATTGGTGCTGATAACAGATTTGGGGCTAATGGTAAAACATAATGCAGACAGCTCGCAGCAGGTATTTGTGCTGTCGATTGCTGACGGCAAACCAGTGGCCGGCGCTAAAGTGGACTTGCTGGGCAAAAATGGCATAGCTGTACTAAGCGGTGTAACCGATGCGCGCGGCAGTGTGGTGTTAGGTAAAGCCAGTGAACTATACCGGGAACGGCAACCGATGGTGTATTTAGTCAGCCACCGTCGTGGCGGCGTAACCGACAGCACATTTATTCCGTACGACCGGCACAGCCGTCAGCTGGATTATTCAAAATTTAATACCCAGGGTCGCTACCAGGATGAACAAAACGGCAAAGCCCTGAGCGCCTATATGTTTACTGACCGCGGTATTTACCGTCCGGGCGAGCAGGTACAACTGGCAGCGATAATCCGCCACAACGACTTATCGCTGGCAGAGCAAAACTTGCCATTGAAAGTGCAGGTGCAAGGGCCGCGCGGAACAAGGTTCTGGCAGCAAAACTTTAGTTTAGCCGGTCGCGGTATGCACACGTTTAGTCTCGATACGCTGGCTAACAGCGACACCGGTGAGTACAACGCCAGCATCAGTCTGCTGGATACCAAAGGCAATGCCGCACGTTATCTTGGCTCAGTTAGCTTTGCACTGGAAGCATTTCAACCTGACACGCTGAAAATTTCCAGCCGCTTTAATCAACGCGGCGACGGCTGGCTGTCGCCGGATAATTTACAGGCGCAGGTGCAGCTGGACAACCTGTTTGGTACCCCAGCGCAGCAGCGTAAAGTAACCGCCAAGTTTGAACTTATTCCTGCCGGTTTTAGCTTTAGCCAGTATCCGCAACACCGCTTTATCACGCCGCAGGACGAGCAGAGCAAAGCTGCCCGCGTTAAGCAGGAATTAGATGAGCAACAAACTGACGCTGACGGTAAGGCTAGCTTTGCATTACCGTTGCAGCAATACAGTGGTGGTACCTACCGGCTGGTTGTTACCAGCGAAGGGTTTGACAGTGGTGGCGGCAGGAGCGTACGCAGTACCAGCAGCGCTTTGGTATCGCCTTTGCCAGCGTTAGTGGGCGTGAAAAGTGATGGCGAGCTGAGCTATCTGAAAAAGCAGCAAAGCCGTAGTGTGGAATTTATTGCTATTGACAATAGCCTGTCACAGATAACGCTGGCGGACCTAACACTAAAACTGGTAGAGAAACGGCCGCTATCGAGTTTAGTTAAACAAAACGATGGCACCTACCAGTATCAGAGCATAGTGCAGGACATAGTGGTTAGCGAAGTGCCGTTTAACATTGCCGCCAGCGGCTCGGTGTATGCGCTACCCACCGGCACTGCGGGTGATTTTGAATTACAGCTCAGCCAGCACAATCAGTTATTGGGCAAACTGGCGTTTAGTGTTGTCGGTGCCGGCAATATCAGCGCCATGCTGGAAAAAAATGCTGCCTTAACGGTGCGGTTGGATAAAACCGATTACAAAGCCGGTGACTGGATAGAGCTGAATATTACCGCCCCTTACACCGGCAGCGGCTTAATCAGTATTGAAAGCGATAGAGTACATGCCTTTAGCTGGTTTAATGCCTCGACCACCAGCAGCATACAACGTATTCAACTGCCGGCGGGCATTGAAGGTAATGCCTACATTAATGTCAGCTTTGTGCGCGGCGCAGACTCTGATGCCTTGTTCGTCAGCCCGCTGAGTTATGCCGTGGTACCGTTTAACATTGACCGCAGCAAACGTCAGCTTGATATCACGTTAGTGGTGCCAGAAGAAGTGCGCCCGGGTAAGGCGTTTACGCTGGGTTATAAAACAGACCGTCCGGCCGACTTGCTGCTGTATGGCGTAGATGAAGGCATTTTGCAGGTGGCAGGGTACCAGCTGCCTGATCCCTTGTCGCATTATTTACAAAAACGGGCTCTGCAGGTACGCAGCATGCAGATGCTAGACCTTATTCTGCCTGAGTTTACAGCCTTGCAGCGGCAGCTGGCCGGAGTGGGCGGTGACAGTGAGCGGCGTGCGATGGCAGCAGATATGATGCTGAGCAAGAACCTGAATCCGTTTGCCCGCCGGGCGGAGCAGCCGGGGGTATTCTGGTTAGGCAAGGTTAGCGCCGGTAGCACCCTGGCCACCGCGCAGGTTAATGTGCCGGCCAGTTTTAGCGGCAATCTTAAAGTGATGGCAGTTGCCATAAGCGATGAGGCGTTATCGGCGACAAGTACCGACTTACGGGTGCGCGGCCCCTTTGTGTTAACACCGGATGTGCTGACCAGCGCCGCACCGGGTGATGAATTTGATGTCAGTATTGCAGTGGCGAACGGCGTAAAAGGCTCAGGCCAGCACGCGCCGATCACCGTGCAGTTAACGTTGCCAGATAATCTGACCGCCGTTGGTAACACCAGCCAGACAGTAAACATCAGTGAAAACAGTGAGCAAAGTGTGCGGTTTCGGTTAAAAGCCGGCGCGCAGCCGGGCGAAGCCAGCCTTAATTTTAGCGCCCAGTATCAGCAGGGGGCGCTGACAGAGCAGGCCAGCCGTAGCGTTAGCCTGAGTATTCGCCCGGCCAGTAACTTTCAAACCACCTTGCAAGCCGGTTTTGCCGGTAAAGGCCCGGTGCGGCTACAAACACGTTATCCGTTGTACAGCGAATTTGCCCGGTTGAATGTGACCGCAGCCGCGAACCCGTTGGTATTGGCTGACAGCTTTAGCAACTATCTGACGCAGTATCCGCATGGTTGTACTGAACAAGTTGTGTCACAGGTATTTCCATGGCTTGGCCTGGTGCAGCAACCGGCTTATCAGGCGCAGTGGCCTGCGCTGAATGAAAAGTTCGCGGTATTGCTGCAGAAACTGGCACAGCGCCAACAAAGTGACGGTGGCTTTAGTTTCTGGCCGGCCGGGCACAGCAGTGCGGATTTCCCCAGTATTTATGTGATGCATTTTTTACTGACGGCGCGGGAGCAGGGCCTGGCAGTACCCGATTATCTGTATCAGCAAGGTCTGGCGTATTTGCGCACCGTAGCCCGGCACAGCGGCGCTAATTTGTATCAGGCGCGGTTGCGAGCTAACGCCATCTACCTGCTGACCCGCAGCGGTGAGGTAACAACAAATTATCTGGTTGAACTGCACGAGCGCTTAGAAAAACAACATCAACAAGGCTGGCAAAACGACATTAGCGCTATTTACATGGCAGCCAGTTACCAACTACTGCAAAAACCGGAATTAGCGCGCGGCTTGTTGTCAGGTTACCGCCTGGGTAAAACATCAACGTTGCAAACAGGTTATCTGGCGCGTATTGCTGCGCCGCTGCCACCTTTTGCTAACCCGGCGTTTCAATCGCAGCTTAGCCTGGATGCGCAGTATGTGTATTTGTTGGCCAGCCATTTTGCTGACAAGGCAAAAACACTGGATGCTGAGCACATTCTGCAGCTGCTACAGCCGATGTTTAACGGCCAATACAATACGATAGGCGCGGCTTATTCGGTGTTAGCGTTGTCGGCGTATAGCCAGCTGCAAGAGGCAGCTGAATCTGAAGCACCGGCGTTTTATCAGTTAAGTCATAACGGCAAGCGCACTGCGTTGGAACTGGCTGATAACCTCAGTGCGATACCGCGTGCTGAATTTGATGCAGCAGCAGAGCATATTTTAATAGAAAGTGCCGGCCCGCTGTTTTACGCCCTGAATGAGGCAGGTTTTGCCAAGCAGCCCGCTACCAAGGCGGTGGCGAATCAACTTGAGGTGGTGCGGGATTATTTGAATGCCGACGGCAAGGTTGTGACCAGCGCCAAGCAGGGTGAAGAGTTGACCGTACGGTTGCGGCTGCGCAGCTTAACGGACAGTTGGCACAGTAATGTTGCGGTAGTAGATTTATTGCCCGCCGGCTTTGCCGTGATAAGAAGCTCTGTACCCCGGCATCAGGGGCGCTGGCGGGCAGATTATGTTGATATTCGCGAAGATCGACTGGTGTATTACGCGGGGTTTGGCCCGCAGATGACTGAGTTGACCTATCAGGTGAAGGTAACCGCTGCCGGTGATTTTATGCTGCCAACGGTGTCGGCAGAATCGATGTATGACCGTGCTGTGTATGCCAGCTCTGCTGCAGGCCGCTTTATTGTTAGCGCAGCGCAGTAGGCGTGGTTGTCAGCATGTGGGCTAAGCGGAGGCGCCGGTATATAGCATTGTTGCTGCTAACACCCGTGTTGCTGGTGTTGCTGGTGTTGCTGTTGTTTGTCGTGTTGGCAAAACCGGCATTGTATCCGCACTATCAGCAGGCGAGCGCCTATTTCGCTTCCAATGGTGAGTTACTGGGTATGCGACTGGCAGCAGATCAGCGCTACCGTTTGCGTGTGCCGCTCAGCGCCATTGCCCCGGCACTGCAACAAGCCACACTGTTGTATGAAGACCGCCGGTTTTATCAGCATCGAGGTGTCGACTTGGCCGCTGTGGGGCGGGCTTTCTGGCAGGGTGTGATTAAAGGCGGGCGCCGTCAGGGCGCATCAACACTGACGATGCAGCTGGCCAGGCTGCGTTTTCAGCTGAATACCGCCAGCGTGAGTGGCAAGCTACAGCAGCTATATTACGCGCTGTATCTGGAGTGGCACTACAGCAAAGATGAAATTTTGGAGGCGTATTTTAATTACGCGCCCTATGGCGGCAATATCGAAGGCGTCGCAGCGGCCAGCCTGATTTATTTTGGTGAAGAAGCGCAGCGGTTAACGCTGCCGCAAGCACTGGCACTGAGTGTGATTCCGCAAAATCCGAATTTACGCAGCCCGCTTAGCCACGCGGGCGAACAGCAACTGGAGCTGGCTCGCCAGCGTTTAGTGTCACTTTGGCTACAGCATTTCCCAACTGATGAAAGTGCGGCTTTGCGGCTGGCACTGCCGCTGACGTTTCAGCGTCGCAGCGATATTGCCTTTGAAGCCCCGCATTTTATTCAGCAGCTACAGGCACAGGGGGTTAGCGGGGGCCGGTTTTATACCAGTCTTGAGCGTGATCTGCAACAACGGGCAGAACGACAGCTGCACAGCTATTTAACCCGACATACAGATAAAGGTTTTAATAACGCCAGTGTGCTGCTGATAAAACGCAGCTCAATGCAGGTGCTGGCGTGGCTTGGCTCAGCCGATTTTAATAATGCGGCTATTGCCGGCCAGGTAGATGGGGTAACCGCCGTCCGCTCGCCTGGCTCAGCGTTAAAACCCTTTGTCTATGCGCTGGCGATGCAGCAGGGGCTGATCCACCCGCAAAGCCTGCTTAATGATTTGCCGCGCCGGTTTGGTAGTTTTAATCCGGAAAATTTTGACCGCCAGTTTAGCGGGCCGGTAAATGCCACTGAGGCGTTAATTAACAGCCGTAACTTACCTGCAGTGCAGCTACAGGCGGGTTTATCTGCGCCGGATTTTTATCACTGGCTTAAGCAAGCCGCAGTGCCCCTGCCGCAACGGGCTGACTACTATGGTCTGGCACTGGTGCTGGGGGGCATGGAGATCAGCATGCAGCAACTGGTGCAGCTGTATGCCATGCTGGGCAACAACGGCAACTGGCAGGCTCTGCAGTGGCAGGCTGAGCCGGCAGCGGCACAGCGCCAGCCATTATTGACACCCGAAGCCGCGTTTTTACCATTGGATATGTTACGCCAACATCAAAGGCCACAGGCGGGTTTGGTGCAGCAGCTGACAGATAGCGCACCGGTGGCATGGAAAACCG
>JBFKFH010000114.1:0-10132 GCA_041618685.1 Rheinheimera sp. | reverse complement strand
GCATCGGCAGCAGCTCATTTGATGTGTATCAGGAAGCCTGGCAAGGCGGGGTAAAAACAGTGTCGGGCACTGCCGTTATGGTTCAGTTTAACTATGCCACCAATGGCGCTATGCCAATCACGGCTGCGCAGAAGCAGCAGTTGGAACAACATTTGCCGGATGCGTAACGGTCGCAGCTGAGCTGAGTCTGGTCGTAAAGTGCTGGTGTGGTGCACAGCGGCTGCGTAATGTCAGGGCATAACTTATCAGGGGAGTTAGCTATGAAACTTGTGTTTACCGCCGTTACCGTCGGGCTCGGTTTACTGTGTTCAACTATGGCACACGGTTATGACCGTATTACCGGCGCCGAATTTGCCAGCCGTTCTGAAGTCATTGCACCACAGGCTATGGCGGCAACCAGCCAGCCGTTGGCAACACAAATTGCGCTTGATGTAATGCGCCGCGGTGGCAATGCCATAGACGCCGCCATCGCAGCCAATGCTGCCCTGGGACTGATGGAACCAACTGGCAATGGTATAGGCGGTGACCTGTTTGCTATTGTCTGGGACGCAAAAACGCAAAAACTGCATGGCCTGAATGCGTCTGGCCGTTCACCGTTAAGTTTAAGTTACGACATGCTGGCGCATGAGCTTAAACAATTAAACCGAGCCGATATACCGGCTCACGGCATGTTGCCTATCAGCGTGCCCGGAGCCGTAGATGGTTGGTTTGAGCTGCATGGCAAATTTGGCAGCCTGCCAATGCAGCAGATTCTGCAACCGGCAATCAGTTATGCCGAATCAGGTTTTCCGGTTAGTGAACTCATCGCGTATTACTGGGATCGCAGCGTACCGGTGTTAAGTAAGCAGCCCGGTGATTTTAGCGCTACCTTCACTTTGAACGGCAAAGCACCGGCTAAAGGTGAAATGTTTAAAAACCCGGCACTGGCCAACACGCTGAAAAAGTTGGCGAAGGGCGGGCGTGAAGCCTTCTATAAAGGCGACATTGCGGTTGAGATAGACCGTTTTATGCGCGCCAATGGTGGTTATCTGCGCTTTGCCGACTTTGCTAATCACCGCTCAGAGTGGGTCGAGCCGGTTGGTGTGGAATACAAAGGCTATACGTTGTGGGAGTTACCACCGAACAGTCAGGGTATTGCGGCATTACAAATGCTACAAATTCTGAAAAACTTTGACTTAGCCGCAGCCGGCTTTAATACCGCAGAAAGTTTGCATTTACTGGTAGAAGCAAAAAAACTGGCGTTTGAAGACCGCGCGCGGTTTTATGCTGACGCGGACTTTAATCAGGCACCGATTGCCGGGCTTATTTCTGAAGCCTATGGCCGTGAACGCGCCAAACTGATTGGTGACAAAGCCGCCAAGCGGGTTGATGCCGGTAATCCGGCGTTATATCAGGGCGATACTATCTATATGACGACGGCAGATAAAGACGGCAATATGGTGTCGCTGATCCAGAGTAATTATCGTGGTATGGGTTCAGGTGTGGTCGTGCCCGGGCTGGGCTTTGTATTTCAGGATCGCGGTGAGCTGTTCTCAATGGATAAGCAGCACGCCAATGTGTATGCGCCCGGCAAGCGGCCATTTCAAACCATTATTCCCGCTTTCGTGACCAAAGATAACAAGCCACTGATCAGCTTCGGCGTGATGGGAGGCGCTATGCAACCTCAGGGGCACGTGCAAATTTTGCTGAATATGGCCGATTACGGCATGAACCTGCAAGAGGCCGGTGATGCTGCGCGCTGGCAGCATCTGGGTAGCACAGAGCCAACCGATGGCAGTGACAACTATCTGGAAAACGGTGGTTACATCGAAGTGGAACGTGGTGTGCCTTATGACGCCGTACGCGGTCTGATGCACAAAGGCCATGATGTGCGATACGGACTCGGGGGTTATGGTGGCTATCAGGCCATTATGCGCGACCATAAAAACGGTGTCTGGGTGGGCGCATCAGAGTCACGCAAAGACGGCCAGGCCGCCGGTTACTAACAGCATTACTGCACAATGCTGTGATCAGCCAGTAGCTATAGCAATAGCAGCTTTCGGTAAATCAAAGCAGGCACAGCGCTACGCTGTGCCGCTATTATCATGCTAACTGCACCTGTACCTGATGATCGCGGCTAATTTGCTCAATAGCCTGCTGCATATCGCCATCAAAGTCGGCGCATAGCTCCGCATAGCTGTGACGCAGCTTTAAGCGCTGGGTGGTTTTTACAAAGCGCAGTATTTCTTCTTTGCTGGTTAAAATCAGCCGGGGTACCCGCACGTTATTACCCTGTTCATCTTTGGCAATCATGGTGAAGTACGACGAGTTACAGTGTTTGACTTTGCCGGTCTGAATATTCTGTGCTTCAACCCGAATGCCGACCACCATCGAGCTGTTGCCAACAAAGATCACCGATGCTTTTAATGTAACCAGCTCGCCAACTTCAATCGGGTTAAGAAAATCGACCCGGTCGACCGAGGCGGTGACGCAGTATTTACCGCAGAATTTAGAGCCGCTGGCAAAGGCGATCTGATCCATCAGTGACAACAGATAGCCACCATGAATTTTGCCGCTGAAGTTGGAATGTGACGGCAACATCAGTTGCGACAAGGTGACACGGGAGCTGCTGCCTTTTTTATACTGATCATGCATAGATTTTCGCCTTTGAAGACAATAGGTTAGCTATAGTGTAGCAGAGCGTTAATTTAACTCGTTCGCTAATGGCTTGTACTGTACCAGCACCCAGGGCGAAATCACCACTGCCCACAACTGTGCTTGTTCGTTAAACCATTGCTGAGCTTGCGCTTCAGTGGTGCGGCCGACACTGCCCTGTGCCAGCCAGGCGGCCACGCGGCTTTTGTCGTCGCAGCTAAAAGCAAAGGCGACGTCGACTAAATCCAGTGTTGGTTCGACGGAGATCACTGCGCCGGCGGCATAAAACTTCTGCAGCTCCAGCCAGCTTATCCGCGCTGTTTCGCTGACAATTTTTGCTTTAATCAGCTCAGGATCATGTTCGTCATCTATCAGATGCGCATCAGGTGGTGTTATTGCTGTCATAATATCGTTACTCGGTTTCATCGCCTTGCTCAGTGATCTGAGCGGCACTGAGTTCATGTTTTTTCAGTAGTTTATAAAAATCTGTCCGGTTACGTCCGGCCAATTCGGCGGCACGGGTTACATTGCCTTCGGTCATTTGTAACACGCGGATCAGGTATTGGCGTTCAAACTGATCCCGCGCTTCGGTCAGTGGCGGCCAGTAACTGCTGTCTTGTGACAACGCTTGCTCTACCTGTGCTGCTGCGATTACCGGGCTGTGTGTTAATGCTACACATTGTTCAACCACGTTCACCAGCTGACGCACATTACCTGGCCATTTAGCAGTTGCCAGCAGTTGCATTGCATCATCAGAAAACCGGCTGACATCGACCTGATGCCGTTGCACACTTTGCTGCAAGACATGACGGGCCAGTAACGGAATATCTTCCGGGCGCTGCTCCAGACCGGGTAATTGCAGGTTTACCACATTCAGCCGGTAGTATAAGTCTTCCCGAAAACTGCCATCCTGCATTGCCTGTTGCAGATCGCGGTGCGTAGCAGATAACACCCGCACATTAATCGGGATGGTTTTACTGCTGCCAACCGGACGAATTTGCCGCTCCTGTAATGCCCGTAATAGTTTTACCTGTAACGACACCGGCATGTCGCCAATCTCATCCAAAAACAGGGTGCCGCCGTCGGCCTCACGAAACAGGCCGCCATGTTCGGTAACAGCGCCGGTGAAAGCGCCACGGGTATGGCCAAATAATTCTGATTCAAGTAAATGTTCCGGCAGGGCGCCACAGTTTATCGCGACAAAGGCCTTACTACTGCGCGGGCTGGCTTTATGAATGGCTTTGGCCAGTAGCTCTTTACCGGTACCACTGGCACCGGTAATTAAAATGCTGACATCGCGCTGCGCCACGCGGTAGCTTTGCTCCAGCAGCGCTTCCATTAACTTGCTGCGGGTAATGATATCTTCACGCCACTCGGCTTGCTCCGGCACGGACTGATGTACCGCGTTTTGCAAAATGTCGCGCAGTTCAGTGGTATTAAGCGGCTTGGTTAAAAACCCAAATACACCGCGCTGCGTAGCCGCGACAGCTTCAGGTATAGAGCCATGAGCGGTCATCAACACTACCGGTAAACCCGGATAACGTTTGGCAATTTCATCAAACAGGCTCATGCCGTCCAGCCCCGGCATACGTAAATCACTTAGTACCACGTCAACGCTGTTCTTTGCCAGCAGCGGTAACGCCGCCTCAGCGCTGTCGGCACTGATCACATGATAACCTTCACCTTCCAGCCGCAGAGTTAACAGGCGCAGCAGGCTTGGGTCATCGTCAACAAGCAATAAACGGGGTTTAGGGCTGGCCATTATTGTCCTCTTGCACCGGGCCAGATTGGTTAAGCTGAGCTTCTATCTGGGTCAGGGCGTCAATTTTTTTCTGTAATTCTTTATTGGTTTTTTGCAACCGGTCAATATTGTCATGCTGTTGTGCATTCAGCCGGGTAAGCGCACTAACCGCTGACTCGGCTTCCAGGAGTTTCTGGTTGAATGCCAGGTCCCAGCTTAATAGTGCTGCCAGCGGAGCCGGCAGCGCTGATAACTGTTCGGCAAGTTGCATCTGTACCCGCAACCGCGTCAGGTATGGCGTGTCCGGATGCAGTTGCAAGATGGTGCGTTTTAGCTGCCAGACGTCATTTTGCTCGGCGTCATTATTCAGTGCTTCCCGCTCTTCATTAATCCGGTTCAGCATAGCGCCACGGTAATACACCCAGGCCTGAAGTGTGGCGGCATCGGCACTGATGGTAAGTGGTGTAGAGGTCGGTTCGGGCTCCGGCAAGCTTATCACTTCCGGTTCTGCGCTGAGCAACGGCTCTGTGGGCGCAGGGGTTATCGGGCCCGGCGCGGGTGGCAACTGGCAGCCTGCCAGCGTGAGGCAGAGTAACAGGGGTAGACCGGTTTTCATGCAGGTTTTTCCTCTAACAGCGGTAGCCGCACCCGGATACAGACGTCGGCATAAATTACATCAACAATATCGGCATGACCGCCCAACAAACGGGCGCAGTCAGCGACAATAGACAAGCCTAAACCCGAGCCTTGCACCGCGTCAAAGCGTGGTGTGGTACCCCGCTGAAACGGCTCAAATAATTTTTCCCGCAGCGCGG
Organism: Rheinheimera sp.; assembly: GCA_041618685.1. GTDB lineage: Bacteria > Pseudomonadota > Gammaproteobacteria > Enterobacterales > Alteromonadaceae > Alishewanella. The sequence continues at coordinate 4,942 of JBFKFH010000114.1, read as the reverse complement.
TCGGGATCGGGTTACCATTATTCGCCACATCTAACACCAGCTGATGCTCTTGCTGGTACAGCTTCACCCATACCGGGCTGTGCTGGCTGCCATAGGCCTGTGCATTGTTGATCAGGTTATCCAGTATACGCCGGAATAAGGTGGCGTCAGTGTAAATTGCGCTAAGCTGACAGCTCAGTTCTATTTGCTGTTCGCGCTGTTGCAGTGATAGCGCATGATCATTAAAGCAATCAGTGAGTAGCTGCTGCGGCGAATGCCAATCCGGCTCCGGTTTGGCTTGTTGTAATAAACGATTGTAGTCCAGCAGTTGTTCGGTCAGCACACTGAGGCGATCAGCGCTGCCGCTGAGTAAACCGACAACTTCCAGCTGCTGCGGATTCAGCGGGCCGACCAGTTGTTCGCTTAACAATGAGCACCCTTCGCGAATACTGGACAGTGGCGTTTTTAATTCGTGTGAGGCATGTCGCAGCAAAATCAAACGTAACGCTTCAAGTTGCTGCAGGCGCGAGCTGAGCCAGCGCAGCTGCTCGCCCAATTCGGTCAGTTCGCGTGGGCCGGTCAACTTTTCATCCGGAAACTGATGCTGCTGGCCAATAGCCCGGATCATTTTGTCCAGTTTACGGACCGGTGCGGTAATGCGGCCAGATGCCCATAGCACCAACAACAGGGTTAGCAATACCATTGCTACAGTTTGCCAAGCCAGCTGCTGCTGGCTGTCGACGACAAAGCGTTGTTGCTGCTGCAGGTTTTGCTCCAGCAATAGCCATATTTGTTGCGTGAGTTGCTGCTGCTGCAAGCGAAACTGTTGCATGACCGGTTCTAATTCCGCGCTGTTCAGTGCAGCAAAGTTATCGACCAGCACATTGAGCTGGTAATGCTGTTGCTGACACAGCTGCGGTTGGCCGATATTAGCGCACACCTGTTGCAGCATAGTCTGATAACTGTCGAGGTGAGTTCGCGCCACCCTTGCCAAGGCCGGTGTTTTTACCACAGCGTGCTGGCGCACGGCGCGCTCAATGTCTACCACCAGGTTTTGCATATTCTCGGCCCGGCGTACGCTGTCGATTGACGATTCGGCTTCCGCTACCGCATTCTGGCTAACACCCGTCAGTGCGCGCTGGCTTTGCCACATAAGTACGGCTACCGGGATCAGTGCCAGAAAAAAGCTCAGCAAAACCAACTGGCGTAACGACGCGGTTTGAAGTGAAAAGCGCATAGTGTTCTGTTTTAGTCGCAAGGTGGCTAAGCATACCTTATTTTGTCAGCAAAAAAAAAAGGCCAGTGGGGTACTGGCCTGATAAACATTCAGCTAATTTGCTGAACTAATGGGAAAGTATTTCGCCTTAGGCCGCTTCAGCCAAAAAGGGCGTCTGATAAGCTGGCACCGCAGGAGTAGGTGCAGTTGCCGGATTTGCCGTATCTGCTATCTGAGCTTGTTCCCAGGCCAGTACACTGTCGTTGTTCAAATTGACACGACGCAGCATACTAAAAACCACAGCCACATTAGCCAGTAAGAACAGCACAATACCGAATAAGAATAAGTCCATAACAACCTCCGTTAGATGCAGCCTTTACGTCGTCAGCTGCGGTAAGACGGTTCGAAGGAGAATGTTGCAAAGGCACCTGAGCAGTTTGTCACTCTGAGACTTGCACTTGCGACATTCTCCTGTAACGTCGCTTATCCTAACTAATACAAGGCTTGTGCCAACTTTTTATTTATTATTTAATTTATTATAAATCAAGTGCTTGCAGTGTTTTAATGCGAGGGGGGGTTGGAGCGCGGGCATTAACTGTCGCTGTTTGGCGACAGTTAATGTGCTTGAATGGCAATAGGCTTATATTTCAATAGGTTAATGTGTATGCGTTTTGCGACAACGTTCTTATCGCTTTGATTTTATTCAAATAAAACCATAGCGTTTCGCTACGCGGTCAAAATACTCCAGGCAGTGTTTGGCATACTCACGTTTTTCCACATAAGTACCCGGGAAGAAACTCTTCTTAAAACCGTACGCCACCATGTCTTTGAGCCGCTTCAGCGGAATATCAAAGTTATCCAGCGCCAGTTGATATTCTTTGCTGACGGTTGTGTTCGACACCAGCCGGTTATCAGTACAGATTACGGTCGCAATGCGGTTTTCCAGCATATCTTTAAATTTGTGCTGCTTAATATCGTTAATGGCCGGGTTGGTTTGCAGATTGCTGGTTAAGCACACCTCAACAGCAATCCGCTTGTCGGCGATGTAAGACGCCAGATTACGGATGTAGCTGGTTTTATCGGTGATAGTAGTGTCGGTTATCATGTCGGGAATAAACATCGAATAGCCGTGGCCTATGCGGTCGGCATAGCATTCAGTAATGGCTTCAAACACGCTTTCGGCACCGTAAGCTTCGCCGGCATGCAGGGTTTTTAGTAAAAAGTGCTGATGGGCATACTCGTACACTTCTTTAAATTTACCCGCCGGATAACCACTTTCCTGTCCGGCCAGATCTAAACCGACGATGGGAATGCCGGCAGCGTCACGCAAGCGCACACTGGCGCGTACCAGTTCCATTGCGGCTAACTTAATGACATCGATAGGGGCGAAATCACGCATCAGCTGAAATAAGGTGGTGTAATACGGCGAAAAGCCTTTGTCACCAAACATGCGCATGGCGCAGTTAATAATGCCATAGGCAAACGGCGGCTTTTGCCCGCTTTGAATTGCCTCACTGCAGTTATACTCGGTCATCGCACGCTTTAAGCCGTTATTTACCGCGTGCATCACCCGGTCAAAGTCGATGCCATTGGGTAGGTCTATCAGCAGTTGCGGCGCAAAACGTACTTCAATGTAATTTACGCCTTCGAGTTGATTATCTATGGCCAGCTCGTAAGCGGCGCGTTCAAGGTTTTCCATGTCACGCAGCACGGCGCAGGTGTACTGAAAACAATGCAGGTATTCGCCAAGATTGTTGTATTTCTCTTTAAAGACCAGTTGTTTTAAACCTTCCACCGTATCGGCGGGCAGTTTGGTGCCGGTTCGTTTGGCCATGTCAATCAGACTGCTAAGGCGCAAGCTGCCATCTAAATGCAGGTGCAAATCAGATTTTGGCATTTCTTTGATAAATTCAGCAGAATAACGCGGCATAACAGCTCCTCGAAAGATATTTAGCGCTAAGTGTATCGTAAAACCGGTGTCTTCGGCTGCAATGTGCTGCCAGCAGGCATAAAACACCGTTGTGTTGCACGCATTTAACTGACACTAAGCTTGGCCAGCGTATTTGTTGATGTTAGCAAATGCCATCAGAATATCTTTGGCGTAGCTAATGCGCGGATGCTTAAGCGCGCCCTTGCGCCACACCAGATAAATAAAGTTCTCAGGCCCCAGCTCGCCTAATTGCACCAGCTCGCGGTTTTTTATCGCCTCACGGCATAAATAATCCGGCAGTACGCTGTAACCAATGCCAGCTTTGACAATACCGGCAATAGCGCGGATATCCGGGCAAATTGCTGCGATAGGTGATAAACAGCGGTCATTAAACACCGCGTTAAAATAGTGCCGGATCAATGGCAGTGTTTGATCGTAGCTAATTACAGGATACAGCCTGAGCCGTTCGGCACTGAGTGGTTGTTGTGCCAGGTGGGTTGCAGTGAAACGGTTTGCTACCAGCATCAGACGTTCAGAGTCAATAATTTGATAGTCATACACACTGGCATCCGGCGTCGAGGCCGTAATAGCCAACTCAGCGGTACCGTCGTCTAATAGCTGATAAATCCGGTCTTTATTGCCTATGTGCAGTACCAGGTTCACTTCACCGGCCTGTAGCAAATTCGCAAACTGGGCACCGGCAATACTGCTGATATACTCTGCCGGACCGGCAATGTTTAGTGTGCCATATACCGCATTACTGCGGTTGCGCACCGACGCCAGTTTTTGCTCTACCGCATCCAGGTGCCCCGATACCTGCAAGGCTAAATCATGCGCGGCTGCGGTAGGTTCTACTCCGCGGGCTTTACGCTCAAATAAAGTAAAACCAACTAAGGATTCAATGCTTTGAATATGCGCTGTGGCAGCAGGTTGCGATAACCCTAGGTTAGCCGCAGCCTTGGTGATGGTGCCGCAGCGGTACACTTCTACAAAGGTACGTAACTGTACAAAATATGACATAAGCGGCCAGCCATCAGAAATGTGATGGCTGATGATAAAAGAGCTGAGTTCTAACCACAAGTAAAACGCTTTAGTCTAGCCTTACTGAACACGCTGCTGACATCTATGTTGGTGGCTAAATCCGTTTTCTGATAAAGCACTGGCGGCAGCGGTACTAAATCAACTTGAAGCTAAGCATTAATTTTTATTGCCAGGTATCGGCCTGGCGGTATTGCAGTAAATTATGGAGTGGTAATGTTAAATTTTAACTTTAAAAATCGAACTGAAATTTTATTTGGCAAAGGCCAGATCAGTGAGGCAAAAAGCCGGTTACCAAAAGATGCCAAAGTGCTGTTGTTGTATGGCGGCGGTTCGATAAAGCGTAATGGCGTTTATGCTGATGTGGTCAAAGTGCTCGAAGGTGTAACTTTCCATGAATTTTCCGGGGTTGAGCCAAACCCAACATTGGAAACGCTGCTGCAGGCTGTAGAGCTGGTGCGCGACAAAGGCATTAATTTTATTTTGGCGGTCGGGGGCGGCAGTGTCATTGATGGCGCTAAGTTTGTCGCCGCGGCAGCGCAGTTTGACGGCGAGCCGTGGGACATTCTGGCCAAGGGCGCCGCGTTTGATAGTGCCTTACCCATTGGTGCAGTGCTGACCCTGCCTGCTACAGGCTCGGAGAGCAATGGCAATTCAGTAGTAACCAATAAAGCCACTGCCCAAAAGCGCGCCTTTGGCTCAGACTTAGTGCAGCCGGTGTTTGCGGTACTCGACCCGGTATACACCTTCTCGCTACCAGTAAAACAAGTGGGTAACGG
>JBFKFH010000113.1:0-10200 GCA_041618685.1 Rheinheimera sp. | reverse complement strand
ATGCCATGGTAGATCAGCAGATCGCCTTTTAAGCCATCAATATAAGGGAACACAGCACTATCAGTATAGCCTTGTGCATTTTGTCCAGGGTGACCCAAATACCGCTCAGTGTAGTGCGTATCATATAGCGACCAATCTGTTACCGGCGCGCCGGATACACCGGCAGCAAAATAGTCACCGGCTTTAAACATTGCCATAATTGCCATATAGCCACCATAACTGTGGCCATAGATACCTATTTTACTCGGATCGACATGTGGCAAACTACGCAGGTACTCGACACCTTTAATCTGATCAGCAATTTCTACCACGCCCAACTTTTGGTAAATAGGATCTTCAAACGCTTTGCCCCGGTTATAAGAACCGCGGTTATCAAGCTGGAATACCAGGTAACCTTGCTGCACCAGGTAATGCAGATATAAATCACGTGCACTCCAGCTGTTGGTGACACGCTGCGCATGCGGACCGCCATAAACGCTGACGATAACCGGATAGCGTTTACCTGGCTCAATCTGAGCGGGTTCAAACAACCTGTAGTGCATGGTTTGGCCGTCTTCTGATTGCAAAGTCCCAAAACGCGGCGCATGTAGCTGAGCGTGATATGGCGCCAAGGCATGCGTGTCATCCAGGTTGTTTTTTTCTAGCCAGGTTAACACCTTGCCATTTAGAGCGCGCAGAGCCACCTTGTTGGGCGTCGTTACATTGGAAAAGCTATCAATAAAACTGCTGGCATCCTTCGCCATCACGAATGCATGATCATACCCGGCTTCACTTAAACGGGTTATCTTTCCACCTTGTAAGCTGACCTGATACAGATGCCGCTCTAGTGGCGAATCTTTGCGGCCAGTAAAGTACAGTTTGCCTTGCTTTTCATTTACCGCATCCAATTCATCGACCACCCAGGTGCCCGACGTTAACTGACGCAGTAGTTTTCCATTAAAGTCGTAGTAATAAAGATGTTTATAGCCATCGCGCTCCGATGCCCAGATAAAACCTTGGTCATTTTCCAAAAAATGCAGATCATCATGTAAATTAAGCCAGGTGTTACTGGTTTCTGTCAGCAAAACTTTCTGCTGCCGGGTAGTTAGGTCGACCAAGCGCAGTTCTAACTGTTGTTGATTGCGGCTTTGCCACTGATAGCTCAAATAACGTGCGTTCTTCGTCCATTCGACCCGCGGCAGATAAATATCCTGGTTGTCACCATGTGGGATCCAATCTATGTTGCCATCTGCTAATGTCACCACGCCCAGCTGAATTTTTGCGTTTGCGGTGCCGGTATAAGGGTAACGCTGATTGAATAACTTAATGTCATCGGCATAAATTTCATTACGCACTACTTGTGCCACATCACTTTCGTCGGTACGGGTAAAGGCAATTTTGCTGTCATCGGGCGCCCACCAATAGCCGGTCATCCGGCCCATTTCTTCCTGAGCAACAAACTCGGCCATTCCGTTTTTAATATCCCCACCGCCATCTTGTGTCAGCTGGGTTTCCTTACCGGTGGCTATCTCTAATACATACAGGTTTTGCTCGCGAATAAAGCCGACATACCGACCACCCGGCGATATCGTCGCATCTGTTTCAAACGCCTCAGTCTGGGTTAATTTTTTTGCGGTTTTGCGCTTTAATTCGTAGTAATACAAATCCCCATTTAATGGAAACAACAAGGCGTCACTGTTTTTTGACCAACTATAGCTGATAATTCCTGAGGCAAATAAACGCATGCGTTCGCGCCGTGCTTTTTCTTCATCCGACAAGACTTCAGCACCGCTGATCAAACTGTCAGCATCAACCAGCAACCGGTGTTCACCTTCTTTGATATGGTATTGCCACAAATCCAGCCGGTTTGCATCTTCCGTTTTACCTTTTAGGTACGTTACCCGGCTACCGTCCGGCGCCATGGTCAAGGAACGTGGTGCTGTGCCACTTAACGCAGGATCAGCAAATAAACGTTCTAATTCAAGTTGCTTCGCCTGCACCATCCCGCTTCCTCCCAACATTAAAAACAGTGCTAATAATAAAGTTGCCAATCTTAACTGCATTGCAATTCCTGCTATGGTTAGTTTATTTTTTCCCGCCGTTTGTATAATGCTTCGACGTAAACTGCAAGTAAAAGCCGATTGCGTTGTGCTAAGCTGCGGCAAACAGAGGAACGAACAAATGAAGCTTACCGAAGTCACTCACCCTTTAGTAAAACATAAAATTGGTTTGCTGCGTGCCGCAGACATCAGCACAAAGCAATTTCGTCAACTGGCCGCAGAGCTGGGTAGCTTACTTACCTATGAAGCGACCAAAGACTTACCGACAGAATCTATCAGCATCGAAAGCTGGAGTGGCCCGGTAGACATTGCGCAAATTCAGGGCAAAAAAGTCACCATAGTGCCGATACTTCGTGCAGGGCTTGGCATGTTAGACGGGGTGTTGGAGCTGCTACCGAGCGCGCGTATCAGCGTTGTGGGTATTTATCGAGATGAGCAAACATTGCAACCTGTACCTTATTTTCAGAAACTCGCCGCAGATTTAGCACAGCGCTTAGCCATAGTCGTAGACCCCATGCTAGCTACGGGCGGATCATTAATTGCCACTATTGATCTGCTGAAAAAGCATGGCGCAGTGCGTATTAAAGCGCTGGTATTGGTTGCGGCACCAGAAGGGATAAAAGCCCTGCAACTGGCACATCCCGATGTAGAACTTTACACCGCAGCGGTAGACCGCTGCCTAAATGAGCAAGGCTATATTCTGCCTGGGCTGGGTGATGCCGGTGATAAATTATTTGGTACAAAATAGCGGTGATATCCGTTCTCCCGTTGTCACTTTCACAGCACTGTTAGCGCATTCAACCTGGTAGAGGATTTTAGTTTGCAGTTAGTTCCATGGAGTTATCATACGTCGTTGGGCTTCACACTACGCGGCTACCGCACACATGCCCATGGCAAACCGGTATTACACATGCTGCATGGCAACGGTTTTTGTAGCCGCATGTATCAGCCGATGCTGCAACTGCTGGCACAAGATTATGACTTATTCTTGTCTGATGCGCAGGGACATGGTGATAGTGATCATGGCGGACCTTTTGTCGGCTGGAATCATAGTGCAACATTGGCCAAAGAAGCCTGGCAGGCACATCAGTCACTTTACCCGGAAGTACCCGTTTACGGTGTAGGCCACAGCTTCGGCGGTGTCCTGACCGCCCTCATCCACACCACTGCACCCAGCCCATTTGCCGGTATAGTGTTGCTGGATCCCGTGCTATTCACTCCCACGATGCTCACCATAATGCGCTCACTTAACAGCATTCAGCTGTATAGAAAAAATCCGCTGGCTAAAGCCGCTTTACGCAGACGGCAACACTGGCCGGATCAGGAGACTGCACGCCAATATCTGCATAATCGCGGTATGTTTGCCAACTGGCACCCTGACGCTCTGGCAGCCTATATTGAACACGCGTTAAAACCCAGTGAGCACGGTTTAAGTTTGAAATGCCAGCCGCAGCGCGAAGCCGACATTTTTGCTTCATATCCGGACAAACTCTGGCAACAATTAGCACTACCCTGCCCGCCTGTGAGGGTGATTTACGCCGACAACAGCTATGACTTCATTGTCAAAGCGCTAAATAAATGGCAGCGGTGCAACCCTGCAGTACAGGTCGAACAAATAAGCGGTGGCCACTGCTTTATGCAAGAACAGCCAGATTTGGCCAGAGCATATATAGAACAGGCGATACAGGGTATAAATTTGCAGGTGAAAAGCTGTTAAAGCGTCAGCGGAATTCCGTTATACTAGCGAAAATTTTTAACCTGGGATCCCAGATGAGAAAGCGCTTAATCGTTACCGCACTGCTGTTATCTGCATGTAGCCAGCTACCCACTGAGCGCCATGCCGACACTGCGCCAGCTGAAACCGCTGTAATGCCTGTGCAGGAAGTGGCACCGGAGCCAGAAGATGAGAATGTCGTAGAAAACGATGCCACCGCTGAAGCGTTAGCAACGGATTTTGAACATATTTTTGTCGACAGTGACATGACATTTAGTGGCACCATGCCCTGTGCCGACTGTCCTGGCATTTCATATCACATTAATTTGTTCCGTGATGGTCGCTTCGCGGTAAGACAAGAGTATCTGGAACGCAATCAGATCAGCATTGTTCGTGGTATCTGGTTACTGGACAAACGCAGCCTGCACTTGGTTAATCAGCAGCAGACCCTGCCAGCTTTTCACTTTGTGTCAAATAGCCAGCTGGCGATGTTGGATCTGAACGGTAAGCCAATTACGACAAATCGTAATTACCAGCTACAGCGTGAAACAGAGTTTAGAAAACTGGATACACGCCAGGCCATGCTTGGCTTGTATCAATTACGCGACAACCAGGCAAGTTTTGTCAGTTGCCGCAGCGGTGATACGCTGAGTGTTGCTAATACCCAATTTCATTTACCCGTTATGCGCCAGTATCAACAGGACGAACGGTTAAAAGGCAATGCGGTGATCGCTACACTGGTAGGTCGCAGAGGCCAGGATGAACAGGCAAATACGCTGTTTATCGATAAATTTGAACAATTCTGGCCAGGTGCGGTTTGCCCTGATCAGGTCCAGCCTGGGAAAATGCAGGGAATAGTGTGGCGTGCTGAAAAACTGGCCAATCGTTATGTACCACAGCAACTCAATGTTCGGGTCATCTTTGAGCAGAATGACAGGCTATATGGTTTTGCCGGCTGCAACAATTTCAACGGCAGTTATAAGCAACGCTCTAACCAGCTAAGTGTACAACCGCTGGTGAGCACTCGTAAGATCTGTGCAGAAAGCAGTGAACTGGAACAACGCTTTACCAGCTCATTACAGTCTGCCGACAGGGTAGAAGTTAATGGTGATAAGCTGCAATTATTTAAAAATAACCAGCTGGTGCTTCAATTTACGCCTGCAGTGGACTAGATAACGTTCTCGGTCTGAACCAGGCTGTTTGCAGATAACCCGCATAAAAAAAGCCACCCTAAGGTGGCTTTTTTATTAGCTCGTAAACTTACGCAGCTAAAGCTTGTTTCGCTTTGGCAACTAAAGCAGTAAATGCTGCTTTGTCGAATACCGCGATGTCCGCTAAAATCTTACGATCGATTTCCACAGAGGCTTTTTTCAGGCCATCAATGAAACGGCTGTAAGATAAGCCATTCATGCGTGATGCAGCGTTAATACGCGCAATCCACAGTTGACGGAACTGACGCTTACGCTGACGACGGTCACGGTAAGCATATTGGCCGGCTTTAATAACAGCCTGGAAAGCAACACGATAAACACGACTGCGGGCACCGTAGTAACCTTTAGCCTGGTTTAACACCTTCTTATGGCGCGCGCGCGCCGTTACACCACGTTTAACTCTTGGCATGTCAGACTCCTAATTAATTATGCGTACGGCATGCAACGGACTAAGCCGGCGATGTCTACTTTAGCGACTAAGGTTTTTGGACCTAACTGACGCTTACGCTTAGAGGTCTTCTTCGTCAGGATATGGCGAAGGTGTGATTGCTTACGTTTAAAGCTACCAGAAGCGGTTTTTTTGAAACGCTTCGCAGCACCTTTATTGGTTTTCATCTTTGGCATAGTTAAAAACTCGCATTGTTAAGTTACAACGAATAATAAGGCGTCAACCCCACCCTTCTCAGTGCGGGGTTACACTTGAAAGCACTTATTACTTCTTATTTGGGGCCAGCATCATGATCATCTGGCGACCTTCCACCCGTGAAGGGAAAGATTCGCACACGGCAATGTCTGATAAATCTTCTTTAATCCGATTTAACATATCAATACCGATGTCAAGATGCGCCATTTCACGACCACGATAGCGCAGCGTTACTTTAGCCTTGTCACCCTCTTCAATGAAGCGACGCAGGTTGCGTAGTTTTACCTGGTAATCGCCTTCATCAGTTCCAGGCCGGAATTTTATTTCCTTAATCTGGATCTGTTTTTGCTTCTTCTTCTGCTCTTTAAGAGCTTTACTCTTTTCGAACAGGAACTTACCGTAGTCCATTAACTTACATACTGGTGGTTCGGCTGTCGGACTGATCTCAACTAAATCAGAGCCACCTTCTTCGGCCAGCTTAATGGCTTCAGCAATACTTACTACACCCAGTTGCTCACCTTCAACGCCGATTAACCGCACTTCTGGCAGGTTGATTTCTTCGTTAATCCTGTTAGGACGGTTTGCAGGTAATGTTTTCTTTCCTACTTTAATAGTATGTTCCTCCGAAAATTATTCTTATACGCTTAATCAGGTCTAAACCCGGTTAGTAATTTCAGTTGTCAGCTTTTCTACAAAAGCTGCAACCGACATTTTACCCAAGTCTTCACCTTTGCGCGTTCTCAGTGCAATGTCACCGGCTTCCATTTCTTTATCACCAACGACAACAAGGTAAGGAATGCGCTTAAGCGTGTGCTCGCGAATTTTAAAGCCTATCTTCTCATTTCTCAAGTCACTTATGACTCTAATACCGTGAGATTTGAAAGTTTTTGCTAAATTCTGTACATATTCGGCCTGATTATCGGTAATGTTCATCACCACCACCTGATTTGGGGCTAACCAGGTTGGGAATTGGCCAGCATATTCTTCAATCAGAATACCGATAAAACGTTCCAGCGAACCCAAAATGGCACGGTGTATCATTACCGGAATTTGCCTTTCGCCACTTTCTGCAATATACGATGCACCCAAACGGGCCGGCATTGAGAAGTCCAGTTGCACAGTGCCACACTGCCAGGCGCGATCCAGACAGTCATGCAGGGTAAACTCTATTTTCGGGCCGTAAAACGCCCCTTCGCCATGCAGATATTCAAATTCAATGCCTTTTGCCAGCAATACCTCGGCCAGGGCTTTTTCGGCCTTGTCCCAGATTTCATCTGAACCCACCCGTTTTTCCGGTCGGGTTGATAACTTCACGACAATTTTATCAAACCCAAAGGTTTTGTATGTTTCGTAGACCATGTCAATACAACCGCCAACTTCAGCTGTAATTTGGTCTTCGGTACAGAAAATGTGCGCATCGTCTTGAGTAAAACCACGTACACGCATTAAACCGTGCAATGAGCCTGACGGTTCATTGCGGTGACAACAGCCAAACTCGGCCATCCGCAGTGGTAAGTCGCGGTAGGACTTCAAGCCCTGATTGAAAATCTGAATATGACCCGGACAGTTCATCGGTTTTATCGCATATTCACGCTTTTCCGATTCAGTGGTAAACATGCCCCCTGAGAACTTATCCCAGTGGCCTGATTTTTCCCACAGGCTGCGGTCCATCATCAACGGGCCCTTTACTTCGTCGTAATCGAACGAGCGCAGTTTTTCCCGAACAAATTTTTCTAATTCAGTGTAAATAGTCCAGCCATCGTTATGCCAAAACACCATACCTGGTGCTTCTTCCTGCCAGTGAAATAAATTCAGCGCTTTACCAATTTTACGGTGATCGCGCTTCTCGGCTTCTTCTAACTGCAGCAAATACGCCGCCAACTGCTTTTTATCGGCCCAGGCTGTGCCATATACCCGTTGCAACATTTTGTTTTTTGAGTCGCCACGCCAATAGGCACCGGCCACCTTCATAATTTTAAAATGCTGACAAAAGCGCATATTCGGTACGTGCGGACCACGGCACATATCAATGTATTCTTCGTGGTGATACAACCCTGGCTGGTCATCTCTGGCAACGTTCTGTTCCAGAATTTCCATCTTGTAGCTTTCGCCACGCGCTTTGAAAGTGTCAAACGCTTGCTGCCAGCTTACTTTTTTCTTTATTACGTCGTATTCGGTTTTTGCCAACGCCTGCATCCGGGCTTCAAGCTCAGCTAAATCTTCTACACTAATAGGCCGGTCTAGGTCGACGTCATAGTAGAAGCCTTTGTCGATCACAGGACCAATGGCCATTTTTACATTTGGCCACAGCTGTTTAATCGCATGGCCTAACAAATGCGCACAGGAGTGGCGGATAATCTCCAGGCCTTCCTGATCTTTACTGGTGATAATACTGAGCGCTGCGTCTTCAGATATCACATCTGAGGCATCGACAAGCTGGCCATTTACCTTGCCTGCGATGGTGGCTTTCGCCAGACCGGGGCCGATATCTTTGGCTACATCCATCACAGAAACGGCATGTTCAAAAGCGCGTTGGCTGCCGTCTGGCAGAGTAATAACTGGCATGATAAATCCTTATACAGTGGTGGCCCATACCAAGGGTCACATGTTTAATGTCATAAAGCGGGAATTTTACCGCAGTTGACGTCAGTTAATGACTTACACGAAAAGTCATAAGACAACAACATGAGAGGTAAAAACTAAGTCGGCGGCAATGATAACAGCTGGCAGGTTGGGTATAAAGCACTACATGCGCACTAAAACAGTATTGTTAGCTACCCAGCACAGAGAATTTATCTTCGACATAATACTGTTGCTGATTATACAGCGTAAAATAAGCGCTGGGCACATCAGGCGGCAAACGCCTCATTGAATACGCCTGTTCTATAGTGTTGATAATTTTAACAGCAGATGCGGCTTCCCCCACTCCACTACCAATAGCCTGTTTAATTTCATGCGACAAGCTTAGCCCTTTAACAAAATCAGCCGGGGTAATACCGAACAAAATATCGACACCGGATAACAGCGCCGTTAAAAAGAACTGGCTTTGGGTGTTTTCATTAAGCTGCCATTGCTGTGCTATCGCCTGGGCAGCATAGGCTCGTGTCAAAACCAACCCTGCTGCGGCTGGCTTACACTGGTTAAACACAGAGAACATCAACACCCATTTACGGGTTAAATCCAGGCCAAGACGCACGATTAATTCTTTCACTGAGCTGACTTCACGTGTCTTGCGATACATCGGGCTGTTGGCAATACGCAGCATCCCCATCACCAAAGCCGGTTCATCATGCAGTTGTGCTGACAACTTTTCTATGTCAGGTTGCTCTTCAAACAAGGTATTTATCAGCTCAGCCATGCGTAACGCCGCTGGCGGTACCTTCTTGCCGGTGATAATTTCTGGCCGGGCTAAAAAGTAGCCCTGAAACAAACTAAAGCCCATTGCCTTACATATTTCGTACTGCTCTTGTGTTTCGACCCGTTCCGCCAACCAGGTTAGCTTATATTTGCGTAAACGAAACATCTGGGCTCGCACCTTACGTAAATCGCAGAGCAAAATATCAACCTTGATAACATCGGCCAGCGCAATCAGCGGCTCCCAGGCTTCATTGAATTCAAAGTCATCCAATGCAAAACGAAACCCCCGTTGTTTTAACGCGCTGACACTGGCAATGAAGGCTGGGCTTGGTGCAATACGCTCAACCAGTTCAATCACGACATTTTCAGCATCAAGCGGCAGAAAACTGTCAGCCATCAAAAAGTTAGCGCAGACATTGATAAAGGTAGGTACGTTATAATGCGCGGTTTGCTCTGAAATACTACTACACAGGTTACATACTAATTCGGTAGTCGCCAGATTGTCGCCCAGTTCAAGCGCGGTAACACCGCTGTCACTGCGATACAATAACTCAACGCCAACCCGATTAAGTTCCCGGTCAAATACCGGTTGTGCTGCAAATAAACTCTGAACATGCTGCTCTGTACTGCTATTCACTTGCATACGCTGTGCGCTCTTCTAAACGGCGTTGATACACCGACAACTTTTTGTTTCACCATTAAGCCATAGCCCGGCCAAGGTTGTCTTTTCTTGCAGTATAGGCGTAATAATATTTTCGTCCACTGTGCAAAGTGGTCCCGACGCGTAAGGCCCGGCGTAAATTAACTGGCCATGTTGAAAAATTAACACAGCCGGTGATGCGGGCAGCACAATATCCATCTTGGCTAGCTGGTCGATATCAATATCATGCTGCTCATATTTATTTACATTATGCTCACCAGATAAAAATCGTGAATTTATTAAGCTACCAGTTTAGCTTCGAAAAAACCGCCCGAACTAAAGCAACTGCACTCCCTGAGTGCCCAAAGTATGGCACTTAAAACAAGTGATATTGATATGCAGGAATCGTGATCTTTTTGCTATTTCAGCCATACTTACAGGCTAGGCTTAAGGAGAAAATGTATGTGGCAGGTAATTGCTGAGCATATCAACAACGAGCTTGAAAATCAGTTTGACATTGAGAATAAAGCGCAGCTTACTGGCGGAAATGTTAATTTAGCTTACCACATCAGCGGCAAAGGCGAGCAGTTCTTTGT
>JBFKFH010000112.1:0-10287 GCA_041618685.1 Rheinheimera sp. | reverse complement strand
ATCGACCGTCTGGTAATGTTACTGGCCGACGCCGCGTCTATCCGTGATGTTATCCTGTTCCCGCATATGCGCTTACAGCACGACAAGTAAGCGGCTACAAAATAGCGGCAGCAAATGTTAAAAAGCCAGACCTTGTGTCTGGCTTTTTTGTTTTTGCGCTAATGACGGCGCAACGCGCGCTCAGACAGGCTGCTAGCTGTCAGCGGGGCGGCCGGTTAAGTGGCTACTTACTCAGTCGGAAAGCCAAGTGCGGTCCACGCTTTCATGCCACCGAGCAAGTTACGCACATCTTTAAAGCCGGCTTTGAGTAAAATACTCACTGCTACGCCCGCACGATGGCCAACGCCGCAGGTAACTACGACCGGCTGTTCTCTGTCAAAAGGCAGCTCATTAATATTTTGCGTTAAATAGCCGACATAACAGTGGACCGCATTGGGTATGTGACCATTTTCAAACTCGTCAATTTCGCGTACATCAAGCAGTTGCGGCTTCTGCTTCATGTTCTGTAATGCCCGTGGCGTAATTGCGCTATTGTGGCGCCATTCACGCCCGGCATCCCGCCATGTTTCGAATCCACCGGCCAGCGCACCGCAGACATTGTCCAGACCGATGTTACTTAAATGACGCACCGCAGGGTCAACGTCAGCATCCCGGTCGGTTACCAGATAAATGGGGCTGTCCGCATCGGCTAACCAGCCGCCGAATACCGGCAAGCCGCCATGCCAGATACTGTAACTGCCGGGGATATGGCCACCGGTAAACGCTTCGGGCAAACGTGTATCATAGATCCGCTCTTCCTTCACGGCTGCAGCAAAATCTTCCACAGCAAGTAAAGCCACGTCGCCGTTTCTCAGTGTGGGGGGTAAACCGCCGTCCAGGTTAACCTTTTCCATATGGCGGAAATACGGTGGTCGGGGCAGGCGCTCGGCGCCTTTCTTTTGGGCAAACTCATGGCGTGACAGTGTAAACACATCGTTATAGGTTTTTTCTTCACCCAGTGTTGACCATGAACGCTCAGCCATTCCGCTACCGCATACCGAACCGGGCCCGTGCGCGGGTAACACTAAAGCGGTATCGCCAAGATTTGCCAGTTTGTTGTGGACCGAATCATAGATGCGGCCGGCATTTTCCACCGATTTTTCTGCATCTGGTAAGTCTGAGCGGCCGGTGTCGCCGAAAAATAATGTATCGCCGGTAAAAATAGCCCATGCGGACTCTGCGCTTTCGTCGGCATAAACTGCGTAACACATGCTTTCTGGCGTATGCCCGGGAGTGTGCAAGGCACGAATAACTAACTTACCAACACGAAACGTTTTGCCATCTTCCAGCCGTTTATCGCCATGGCCGAAGGTGTCATGATTGCCGTTGACTATCTGTGCGCCGCTGCGTTTTGCGAGCCACGCCGAGCCCATAACAAAATCTTCGTGGCGATGCGTTTCAACGATATGAGTGATGCGTACGCCCATGTCGCGCGCTGCATCCAGGTACTTCTGTACGTGGCGGCTAGGGTCTACCAGCATGGCTTCACCGCCTTCGGCCAGCAGCCATGCGTAGTGAGCAATACCCGGTGTTTCAATTCGCTGTAGTTTCATCGCATTGTTCTCCTCTGGTGAGTGTTCAGCAATATTCAACAATACCGAGGTGCAAAAAATATACCGGCATGATGCGATTCAATTAGCCGCTCTGAGTGGGGAGCGCCCGGCGTTTAGCGCTGCCGCTGTGCAGTTTTTACAAAAGCGTTGCATAAACTACCAGGTAATAAGTTCATTCAGCGCAGTGGATCCTGGTATCGAGTTTTTTGTAATTTGTGGTTACGCAGGTATTAGACCCAATACTGCTTCATGTGGTGGCGATCTTTAAAATATAACAAGCGCCTTAACTCCAACAATGTTTTGTTGTCACGGTTTTGGCAAACAACGCAAAAAGCGGCGCCAACACATTGCGTGTTAGAGGGGCGGTATACATTCTGGGACATTTAGTTTGAGTTTTGTAAAACCAGCAAAAGCATTTTTTCGCGTTGTTGTGGATGTCGGCAGCAGTTTTGCTCGCTTTGGCAATAACCGCTACATGATATGAGCCGGCAAATTTCTTTATTGGTTGATTATTTTGTCAGGTTTGCTTGACATGGTGTAACCAATGCCAATATTGTGTAATGCAAACCTGACATTTGGTAAGGTTTGTTAGTCAAATATTGGAGGGTATTATGCAAAGGTCGAAACCTGAGACGGTTTTTTTGCAGCGTTTTATGACCGCTATGCTGGTATTTTTGCTGTTGCTGGCAGTGCAAACGTTTGCGTTAGAACTACTGGCAATGCCAGTTTGTTTGCAGGTAGTGGTTACGGTTATGCCGGTACTGCCGTTGATTTGGGCGTTTTTTGTTTTCCGGCAGCGCTACCTGGCGCTTGATGAATACATGAAAGCACTGACGGGTGAGGCGTTTTTATGGATGATAGGCATTTTGTGTTTTTCAGCGTTTATCTACGGCATGCTGGCAATGAAGTTTGCTATGCCAGCAGTAAACCTGGCCTTAGTGTTGCCGGTGGTGTTTGGGGGGCATGGGCTGGTTCTGCAGCTGTTAATTTGGCAAGACCATGAATAATCGTATTAAAGTACTGCGCGCCGAACGTGATTGGTCACAGCAGGTGCTGGCAGACAAAATAGGTGTTTCGCGTCAGGCGATAAATGCCGTTGAACGGGGCAAGCATGACCCTTCGCTACAACTGGCGTTTGATATTGCCGGACAATTTAACTTACGCATTGACGAGGTTTTTTTTCCGCAACATCAGGCGGTAGAACAGCCCTAGTTCTGCTTTGAGCAAAGGCTACTGTTATTCCTTGTTCAACGCCGGCCACGGGTCGGCAAAAGCTGGGTTGGTCAAAAAATGCTCATCACTGAGGCTGTGCAAAAATGCCAGTACCGCGGCGGTTTCGCTGGCAGTTAGCTCAAAACCACGCACAAAGGCACTTTTGGCTGCGTGTTGGCGGCCATCGCCACTATGACTACCGCTGGTTATGTTACGCCCGCCGGCGGCGTAAAACGCCAATACCTGCTCTAAAGTGGCAATGCTGCCGTCGTGCATATAGGGTGCGCTGTAGGCGATATTGCGCAGCGTTGGCGCCCGAAAGCGGCCATCATCCGCGGCGTGCATGCTTACCTCTGCCAGGCCACGATCGCTATCAGGATACCCCTGGCCCGCCACGTTATTGCGGCGGGTATTGTACAGGCCAGTGTTGTGAAACGGTCGGCGATCCAGCGGTTGCTTTTCATGGCTGGTGGCCTGGGTAAAATTAAAGCCGCCGTGGCAGTGATGGCATTCTAAGCGCTCAGAGAAAAACAGGTTCATACCCAGGATCTCTTCAGTTGTGAGCGCGTTGTCATCATACTGATACGCGTACTGATCAAAACGTGATTGCAGCGATAACAAACTGCGGACAAAGCTGGCCAGCGCTGCCACTATGCGCGGAAAATCGGCCTCGCTGTCGCCAAACGCGTGTTGAAATAATGCCGGGTAAGGCGCGCGGTTTAGCCGTTGCAAAATCTGGTTTTCGTGGCCGCCGGCGCCCAGTTCAACCGGGCTGTCACCAAATAACGGCAGCAGTAATTGTGCTTCAATATCGTGCAAGCCATCGTGCGCCCAGGTCAGGCTGTTGTTGTAGGCAATATTCACCAGTGCCAGGGCATTGCGCCGGTGAGATTGCCCGGTGCTGCCAATAGATACCGCTTTTGGCTCGCTGAAGGCAAACTGTTGCTGATGACAGCTGGCACAGCTTTGTTGCTGATTGGCTGATAACGCCTTGTCATAAAATAAGTGGCGGCCGAGTTCTACTTTGGCCGCTGTCATCGGGTTGTCTGCCGGTACCTGCGGCAATGGAAAACCTTCTGGTATTGCCCACTGATACGGCGCAGGTTCTGGCTGGCTGCAGGCCGATAACAGCAGTACTACGGCGCTAAGTGCCAAGGCGCGCAATTGCAGCACTATTGCATCCGCCACAGCTGTTGCGGTGCACCTATGCCCAGGCGGGGTAGCAGCTGCTGACAGCTAAGGCTAAGTAAATCTGCCATGCAATGGTTATCAGCGCCAGGGCTGAAGTCGGCCAGCAACTTGGCTAGATCCAGTACCAACTGCTGATCGCTGCGATAAGGCAGGCTTATTGTTACCCGGTTAGGCTGGCGACAGGCTGCAGTGGGCGGGCGCATTACACTAACACCGTTACAACCGGTAGAGCCCAAATGCAGTGCCCAGTGACTGGTGGTATTTTCCAGCTCTAAACGCAAAAACTTGTAGCCTTGCTGCCAGCTCCAGTGCATATCGCTTTGATTAAGTGGTGTGGCAGCGCGCAGTAAATCCTGATGATTCAATGCGGCAGGTAAGCCCAGCGTAAAACTAAACTCGCCGTCGGCTAATGCTTCAGTAAAGTGCAATTGCCATTGGCCAGCTGCGGCACAATCACTGCCCAGCAGCGCCACCCCGGCTTGTTGCCACGGCAGATCAGCCGCCGTTTTTAACTGTAGTGGCTGGCCGTTAAGGCTAAAGTCAGACAAATACAACTGCAGCTGGCTTAGCTGCCAGTTACCGTTAGGCAATGCTAATGTACTATTACAACTAATGGCTTGCTGCTGCCAGTTCAGTTGCAGCGGCAAGACGGTGCCCGCCGGGCCACAGCCCGGCAGCATTAGGCTTACTGTGGCGACAATGGCAGCACGACACATTGTGAATAGATATGTTGTGAATAGATGTTTAATTAATATCATCAAACAGTTGCATAAGATTGCGTATCGGCGAACAATAACCTAATTGCGGCTAAAAATCGATTGGCGGTTGCAGCCAGTTGGCGGGATAAAGGTGTTGTCAGTGAAAAAGCTATTTAACTTAACGCACAGCAGTGTACAGGCGCTGATGACACTAAGCTGTTTACTGTTAAGCCCGCAACTGCTGGCGCACGCCGAACATGATAAAGCCCGCTTTGTTGCCGTAAACGGCACTGATAATGGCCGCTGTGATCAGGTACTGCGACCCTGTCGTAGCATTGCTTATGCTGTGCAGAATGCTAACAAAGGTGACAAAGTGCTGGTTGCGGCCGGGGACTACTACATCACTGATGAAGATCAGCTGTTTTTACTGCTTAGCGAATTGGTACCGGTGCAGGCGGGCTTTAACCGTTATGACCATTATCAGTCACAGGCACCACAGCTGAATGTTACCCGCCTGCATGGTGTGCCCGCGCAGTTTCGCGCGGTGTTGCAGCAGCGTGGTTTTGTGCTGTTAAGTGATGGCTTCGCCCGTTCGGGGCCGGAGTTAGAAAGCCGGTTACAGCGCCACGAAGCTTTGCAGCAATCTCAGGCCGCTGCGCCATGTAGTAACGGCAAGGCCGGCATCTACAGCTGCGATAAGATTGATTTGGTGTCACACCTGGCTTTGTCAGCGTTTTCGTCGCGACCGGGCTCGGCCAGCGATGTCTGGGGCCATACTGATTTAAATACCGGCACTGAATACGCCCTTATCGGTTTAAACAACGGCACTGCGGTTGTCAGTCTGGCCGACCCATCCCAGCCGGTTGAAGTTGGCACCATCAGTGGTAGCGCCACCAGCTGGCGCGATATTAAGGTGTATCAGTATTTTGATTCTACGCTGCGACGCTGGCAGGCCTATGCGTATGTGTCGTCTGAAGGCAGTGATGGCCTGCAGATAATTGATCTTAATGCGCTGCCGGCCGCTGTCAGTCTGGCTGCACGCTACAATGGCGTAGTATCGGCGCACAATGTCTATATCAGCGCCGTAGATTACAGTACTAACACGGCTAATAGCGAGGTTGCCCCGCTATTACATATCGTCGGGCAGAATACTAATGTGGGTGCGGTTAGCAGTATCAGCTTATCGCAACCACGAAATCTGCAGCCGCGATGGCAACAAAACAGCTTTAACGGCAACGACTACACGCATGATGCGGCGTCAATGCGGGTAACTGATGGCCGGGCCAGCAGCGATTGTGGCCGCGCCAATTGTACGGTGTTATTCGATTTCAATGAAAATGATGTGCGGCTGTGGGATATCAGCGACACCGGCACTGGCACTGAGCTGTCGCGTTTTAGCTATGATTTGGCCAGTTATGTGCACTCTGGCTGGTGGAGTGAAGATCAGCAGTTTTTGTTTGTGCACGATGAATTAGATGAGGTTGATCACAACCTGAATACCACCTTGCGGGTATTTAACTTAAATAGCCTGCGCCAGCCAGTAGCTGCAGGCAGCTGGGTCGGGCCGACACCGGCCATTGATCACAATGGCTATGTGCGCGGCAATCGTTATTACCTGTCGAATTATCAGCGTGGCTTAACCATTTTAGATATCAGCAACCCGGCGGCTGCGCAACAGGCTGGTTTTTTTGACAGCTTTGTGGCCTCGGACAGTAATGCATTTAACGGCATGTGGGGGGTATACCCGTATTTGCCATCAGGTTTAATTCTGGGCAGCGATATTAACAGTGGTTTGTATGTGTTGCGGGATAACACCTTAACCGGTGCAGCCGGTGCGGCGTCTTTTACCGCCGGCACGCTGGCCGTTGCCCCCGGCGCAGCAGCTGTAATAAGCGTGCAACGCCCCACTGGCAGCGGCGCGGTTAGTGTGGCATATCAAACCTTCGCCGGTCGTGCTACAACGGGTGTTGACTTTGAACCGGCCCAGGGCCGCATCAGCTGGGCGGCTGATGATCACAGCGACAAAACCCTGGTAATTAACACTATAGATAGTGGTGTCGCGGCCAAACGCAGCGTGTTTGTGCGGTTATTTGATCCGCAATCAGGTCTTACGCTGGCTGCACCGTCAATTATGACGCTGACATTTGGTGAAGACCCGCCACAGGCTGGCATGCTGGGTTTTGTCCAAAGCCAGTTAAACTGGGTGGAAGCCAATGATACGCTTGAGTTGGCAGTGCGGCGCACGGCCGGCCGCGATGGTGAAGTGCGGGTGCGCTGGCAGGTGCAGGGCGGGTCGGCGACCATCGGCCAGGACGTTGCTGCCGGCAGCGGCGAGCTGGTATGGGCCGATGCAGAAACGGCTGATCAGATCATCACTGTACAACTACTGGATGACGATATCGCTGAAACGGATGAACAATTCAGCGTATTATTAAGCAGTGTCGGTGGCAGTGAGTTAGGCAGTAATGCCAGCATTACCATTACCTTGCGCGACGATGACAGTAATACCGCGCCGGTAGTGAATGCAGGTGAAGACCGTCAGGTTAATGCCGGGCAGTTTGTAACCCTGACCAGCACGGCTCAGGATGCAGAAGCCGACACGATAAGTTATTTGTGGCAGCAACTGAGCGGCACCCCCGTCAGTCTGCAAGGTGTCAACAGCGCTAGCAGTAGCTTTATTGCGCCGGCCAGTGCCGGTGCTTTGGTATTTCGTGTAACGGCAACCGACACCCTGGGGGCCAGTAGCAGTGATGAAGTAACTATTAGCGTGTTGGCTGCGGTACAAAATACCCAGCCACCGTCTTCCGGTGGCGGCAGTGGCGCGCTTTTTGTCATGGCTCTGCTGCTATTACTGCGCTGGCGTCGCTACGCTGTTTATCGGCTGTTATACCCTGTAAAGATTACTGATGATAAGTAACTTCTACAGTAACAGTAAGTAGCATTATGTATGGGTTTTTTGAGTAAGGTATTGTTTTTAAATAATTATTAAGTTGTGGCACAGCCATTGCGATAGCCTTGAGGTATACGGCATTGCACCATGCAGTGCTGCTAATCACAGTGTTAACTAAGGAGGCAGCTTATGGCCAGCTCACAACAAACAACAAATCAGTCAAACAGTGCAAGTAATAGTGCGCTTAATGCACCGGTAACAGAACGAGCCAGCGAAGCTGCGCATCAGGCAGTAGATGCAATGGCAGGCCGAGCGTCGACCGCGGAAGATACGTTACGGAAAACCGCCGCCAGCTCACGCGAGACCCTGGCGCACAAGCAGGACGAAATTAAACAGCAATTGCAAAGCTCGTACAGCAAAACCCGGGAACTGGCAGCGCAAAACCCTCTGGCAACAGCCGGTTTAGCCTTTGCAGCAGGTATGCTGGTAACAGCGCTACTGCGCCGGCGCTAGGGCAAACTATGCAAAGCCGAGAAACGGCACAGGCGCCAGAGCAGGCGCCTGATGCTGCCCCGCAAGATAGCCCGCCCAAACAAAATAGCAGGGCCGAACAGGCGCTGGACCAGCTGACAGAGCTGGCCGCGCTGAGCTGGTCTGTAACATCGCATTATACCGAGCAAATAAAGCTAACCGGTGAGACGGCCAAAGCCGAATGGCAATTATCTGGCCGTAGCCTGACGTTAGCGGCGGCGATCATCGTTTGCTTTGGTGCCGGCGTTATCCTTTTGTGGGGCAGTATTTTACTGGTATTGGGCTATGTTATTTTTCAGCTGACATCCTCGTTGGCAATATCGGCCGCTGCCTTGTTGCTGTTGCAGTTTGGCTTATTGCTATGGTGCTGGCGTAGCCTGGGTTATGTATTGTCACAGGTTGGTTTTCAACAAACCTGGCAGCAAATGCAGCGGCTATTGATGACAAAAGACAACGGAGCAGCACATGCTGATTGATAAACTGCTGATAAAACATCGGCAAAAAGTCATAAAACTGGCCGAAGAGGGCCGGCAAAGGCAAAAATTGTTGCAGGCAGAGCAATGGTTATTGCAGCAGCGGGCAACAAGCTTTATTGGTACGGCGCCGGGCTTATTACTCAGTTTTACCGCTGGCTGCCTGTTTCAGTTGCGGCACAACTACGCAGTAAGAACAGTGCGCAATATGGTGGGGTTGCGCTGGTTACGGTTATGGTTGTAACAGGCGACAACTAATGAATGATAACCCCGAGTGGTTGCAACGCTATGCCTCAACAACTGCAATGAAGTTTATGGCGTTGCTGGCGCTGGGGTACACCTTTTATTTCTGCCGCAGCCTGCTGCTGCCAATTTTGCTGGCAGGGCTGTTTGCGTTATTTGCCAGCCCGGCGGTTAGGGCGCTGGTTAGGTGTAAACTGCCAAAACCTCTCGCAGCTGCGCTGGTGCTACTGCTACTTATTCTGATAACAGCTTCGGCGGTCAGCTTATTGTATGAGCCGGCCGCGCAGTGGATGAACCGTCTGCCGGTACTGGGTACGCGCCTGGCAGAGCAGGTTGAAGATGTTACCGATTCTATTGATGCCATAAAAGACAGTGTAGTGCCGGGCTCATCGGCCTCGGAATCAATTAAAACCGCGGTGGACACTGGCATTTTGCCGCTATTATCGGTGTTAGCACAAACCACGGCCATGATGTTGTTTCAACTGGCCGCTGTTGTCATGCTGACATACTTTTTTCTGGTTTTTGGTGATACGTTACTACGCAATATGGTGCGGGCCCGGCCATCAATGCATGCGAAGAAAAACCTGCTGTCGATGTATCATGCCGTGCGGGATGATATTTCACGTTATGTGCTGGTGGTAAGTGGTATCAACATCATGCTGGGGGTGGCAACCGCCAGCATCTTTTATCTGCTGGACGTGCCAGACCCGTTATTATGGGGCGCGCTGGCTACCATTCTAAACTTTGCCCCTTACGTTGGCCCCTTTATTGTCTGCATATTGTTAACCGGTGTCGGCTATATCGAATATAAACAGCTGGGTGAGATTTTGCTGCTGCCTGGCGTGTTTTTATTGCTTAACGTTATAGAGTCACAACTTGTCACGCCGCTGGCGCTGGGCAAGCGTTTTAATATGAACCCCTTAGTGCTGGTGATTTGGATGTTTATCTGGGGTTGGGTATGGGGTGCTGTTGGTGTTCTAATCGCCATACCACTGCTGGTGTGTGTAAAAATTATTGCCAGCCACTTAGATGACTCACCCAGCTGGTTAATCCTGCTGGAGGCTAAAACCAGCCTTAAAACAGACTGAGAACATTCAATTTTTCATGTCGATTCCCTTTGTGATTTCTGTAACCTACACACCCCAAGCATCTGATTTATCAAGGCAGCTTACTTAATTGTTGCTGAAATAGGTTTTCTAAATTAGATTAGCAACTTGCAGCTTAAACTGACAGCTGTAACAGATTGAAGCTGACTTGTTCTAAGTGCGTATTTTGCAGAACAGACGTTGAGATTCGCATGTGCGCAGAAGAGTTTACTGAGTACATCGTCCAGCGATGTTTGGCATAGTGATGGCTTCTTCACACCAGCTTCGACTCCACAAACATGACGCGCACAGCAGGGATAATATGGGCTGCGCCAATTTTAATATAGGGATGTGAATTGAAAACATTAATCT
>JBFKFH010000111.1:0-10367 GCA_041618685.1 Rheinheimera sp. | reverse complement strand
GGCTAACCGCCGTATCTGCCAGCCACAACTTAATTTGCGTCCGCTCCGGTGCCAGTGCCAGTGCATCTTTTAACACCGGATAGGCCGCGGCATAGTCTTGCCCGGCCAGCAGGGTTTCAGCCTTGGCCAGCAGCTCATCTTCCGGCTTTGGCAGGTATGGCGCCAACTTGGCCCGGATGGCCTGTTCTGTTTCGACGCCGGCGAAGCCATCAACCGGCTGACCCTGCTTGATCAGCATCACTGTGGGTAATGACTGCACGCCAAATTGCATCGCAAGATCAGGCTCTTTGTCGCAATCTACTTTTGCCAGCAGCAATGCCTGCGGATACTGCTGCACAATACGTTCGAGCAACGGACTTAACTGTTTACAGCCTTCACTGCGCGCCGACCAGAACTGAAACAACACCAACTTATGCATTGATGCATCCAGCACTTCTCTGGCATTACTTAAGCTGACATTGACTATAGCTTGCTGCATAACTAATAAATCCTGAATTAAACAAGGTATTGCCTGCTACTATGTGGGCTGATAAGCCACTTTGCAAGGCTGACAAAACCTGCAGTTGCCGGCAAAAAGGCATCGACATCCGGCCGTCTATCACGTAAATTAATATTGCGCATAAAAATGACTGCTCAGCAGCAAATAACCATAGCGCCATAGTTTGAGTTAAACAGCTTATTCTGTTCAACCAGTCCACGTAGCAAACAACCAGACACTGCCAACCAGCGGTTTCTGGCGATCTTTAGCCGCGACTTTGCCAGCAAAGCCGCGACGTTTTTCCGTTGCCACAGCAAACTATGAGATGCAAAAATGACCAGCCAGACTAAGTCCACCGACTTAACCAAATCAACAGAAATGTTGTCCGGCGCCGCCATGGTGATCCGCGCCCTTGCCGATGAGGGTGTAGAGTATCTGTATGGCTATCCGGGTGGGGCAGTACTACATATCTACGACGCCTTATTTCAACAAAACAAAGTTAAACATGTACTGGTGCGCCACGAGCAGGCCGCTACGCACATGGCTGATGCTTATGCCCGCGCCAGCGGCAAAGCGGGTGTTGTGCTGGTAACCTCCGGCCCTGGCGCCACCAATGCCGTGACTGGTATTGCTACCGCTTACATGGACTCGATTCCGATGGTGGTGCTTACCGGCCAGGTAATGAGCCATTTAATTGGTGGTGATGCCTTTCAGGAAACCGACATGCTGGGTATTTCACGGCCTATTTGTAAGCACAATATGTCAGTACGCCGGCCAGAGGATATTCCCTATTTAATTAAAAAAGCATTTCATATTGCGCAAACCGGCAGACCGGGGCCTGTGGTATTGGATATTCCCAAAGATATGACCATGCCGGATCAGACGTTTGCTTATCAGTATCCCGCAGAAGTGAGCCTTCGGTCTTATCAGCCCAAAGCACATGGCCACAGCGGACAGATTAAAAAGGCCGTAACCGCGTTGCTGGCGGCAAAGCGCCCGGCACTGTATGCCGGCGGGGGTGTGATTTTGGGCCGGGCATCTGCCGAATTAACAGCTCTGGCACAGTTGCTGAACTTACCGGTGACTAATACCCTGATGGGGTTAGGCAGCTACCCGGCAGGCGACAAACAGTTTATTGGCATGTTAGGCATGCACGGTAGCTACGAAGCCAATATGACCATGCATCATGCCGATGTTATTCTGGCTGTAGGCGCCCGCTTTGATGATCGCGTAACCAATAATACGAAGAAGTTCTGTCCGGATGCGACGATAATTCATATTGATATCGACCCGGCCAGTATTTCAAAAACCGTTAATGTGCATATTCCTATAGTCGGCTTAGTACAGCCTGTACTAAGCGAGATGCTTAGTGTGCTGCAACAGCGAAAGAAGAAACTTGATAGCACAGCAATGGATGCGTGGTGGCAGCAAATTGATCACTGGCGCCAGCTGCATGGTGGTCGCTATGACACCACAACGACGCTGTTAAAACCACAATACGTTATCGAACAGCTGTGCAAAATTACCAATGGCGATGCCTATGTCTGCAGCGATGTTGGCCAGCATCAGATGTTCGCCGCGCAATATTACAAGTTCAACCAGCCAAACCGCTGGATCAACTCCGGAGGGCTGGGCACCATGGGCTTTGGCCTGCCAGCGGCCATGGGGGTGAAGCTGAACTACCCAGACGCTGATGTTGTCTGCGTGACTGGCGAAGGTTCCATTCAGATGAACATCCAAGAGTTATCAACCTGCAAGCAATATGGCTTGGGCGTTAAAATAATCAACCTGAACAATGGCTACCTGGGCATGGTAAAGCAGTGGCAGGACATGAACTACGAGTCACGCTATGCCAGTTCATACATGGACTCCCTACCCGACTTTGTTAAGTTAGCTGAGGCCTACGGCCACGTTGGCATTCGGGTAACCAAGCCGGAAGAATTACAACCGGCTTTGCAGCGCGCTTTTGCCTTAAAAGATCAGCTGGTATTTCTCGATATCCATATTGATCCGAAAGAGCACGTGTATCCGATGCAAGTGCCCGGTGGCGCTATGAATGAGATGTTTTTAAGCAAGACAGAGAGGACTTAACATGCGGCATATTATTTCTGTGTTGCTGGAAAACGAATCTGGCGCCTTAGCCCGTTTGGTCGGTTTGTTCGCCCAGCGTGGCTACAATATCGACTCATTAAATGTCGCGCCAACCGACGATCCGACGCTATCACGGCTAACGCTGGTAACTCACGGCAATGATCAGGTGATAGAACAAATCAGCAAACAGCTACACAAACTGATCGAAGTGGTAAAAGTTTCTGATATCAGCGAGTCAGCACATATCGAGCGCGAGTTGATGCTGGTAAAAGTGAAAGCCAGCGCCAATCAGCGTGAGGAAGTAAAACGCTGCGCCGATATATTCCGTGGCCAAATAATTGACGTAACCCCCGCCACCTATACCATTCAACTGGTGGGTACCAGCGATAAACTGGATGCATTTTTGCAGGCTTTGGCGGCAACGCCGGTGCTGGAAGTGGTCCGTAGCGGCGCGTCTGGCATCACCCGTGGAGAAAAAACGCTGGCAGTATAGCGTACCGCTTGCCAGTCTGGCGGTTACCCAGACTGGCTGTTAACACCAATTAAGCAAAGGCTCCGCCAAACCAGAGTAAAAACAGTAACGCAAAGCCACTCAGATAGGCTAAACCTGCCCAGCTAAGCAAGCGTAACGGCCAACTTAGCACAATGGCACCATCGCCGCGCATCAGGCTGTAATTTAACCAGGCAAATACCGGCGTTGTTAAAAAGGCCAGCGTCATCGCAAAGGTTAACATAGGTGCCAGTGCCGCTTTAAAAAACAAGATCACCGCCATGCCGCATGCCGCCTGGGCAATAAGCCAATAGTTAAGCGCTGCTTTATGGTTGATTAAGCCCAGCTGGCTAAAAGAGGCATGCAGGGTGCGGGCGTAGCCGTCTAATACCGTAATGGTAGTGCCGAACATACAGAGGAAAGCAATTAGCGCCACCAGCGGCTGGGCCCAATCACCAATCGTACTGGCGTACATTTGCATCAGTTGCTGGGCAAAGGCGCCGCCTGCCAACGCAATGGGTTGATTACCGCCATACTGTACCAATGCACCCAATGCCAGAAACACCAGCGCTAGTGCAGCGGTTAACCAGTAGCCGAGATTAAAATCCAGCAAACCCTGGGCACGGGTTATCGTCATATCCCGCTGTTTGGCTTTCATCCATAACGAACTTATCGCAGAAATTTCAATCGGTGCTGGCATCCACCCCATCAGCGCCACCAGAAACCCTAAACTCGCCAGGGTCCAGGGTGATGGCCCAACATAATCCGCCGGTGCTTGCGCGCCGTTTTGCCAGGCGATAACCGCGGCGATTACCGTGGTTACCGTCAGTAACACCATAATTATTTTTGCCACATTATCCAGCGCCTTGTAGTGGCCCAGTAGCAGTATCAGCAAGCACGCGGCCAGAATAAACCAGCATAATAAGGTGAGCGATAAGTTACCTGGCAGCGCATATTGCAGCAAGCTGGCCGTTAGCAACAGCACACCGGCGGTATTCACCACAGCCGCAATTATGTTCAGCACAATAAAGCTGTAAAAGTAGCCCCGCCCCTTGCGCTGATACCCCACCAACAGGCTTTCTTTACGGGTAAGGGTGTATTCGACACCAAAGCGGAAAAACGGATATTTCAGTACATTGACCAGTAATATAAGCCACGCCAACTGCCAGCCAAAGATTGCACCGGCTTGGGTTGACGCCACCAGATGCGAGCCACCAATAGCCGCAGTTGCCATCAGAATGCCCGGGCCCAGCGCCTGAATGCGGTGGCGCCAGCCGGAGATAGTTTGCTGCATGCTCAAATCACCAAAGTCGTTGTTTTTAATGTGCCCCAGCTTAGCCAAAGCAGTAGTTAAATACTATTGCGTAAAAGCTTTTTTCTCGGCTGCATTGGCAATAGCCTGCAGATCTCTCATACTGGCGCTAACACAATATGATACCGAGGCGACTATGAGTGATGAGCTGCTTGATCAGGCGATGCTCTTTGAAGTGGTAGAAAATCAGTTGGCTGACAATTACCCGAAACAAGTTGCAGAAACGCTGATGCGTCTGCGCATGACCGGCCACAGCCGTGAAGACGCGATTGAGTTGATTGCCTGCGCGCTGGCACCTGAGATGATTGACGTAATTGAACACCAGCAAAGTTTTAATCTGGAGCGCTACACCTTACATCTGGCGCAACTGCCGCAAACCCCCTGGCTTGGAGAAGACGCATGAGCGATGCCATTATCAGCCACCAACCTGAACAGCAACGTTTTGTACTCACAGTGGATGATGCCGAAGCCGTGCTGGATTACAGCCTGCATGGCAACACGATTAACTTCCACCATACCTTTGTACCGCCGGCTTTTCGCGGTAAAGGTTTAGCAGAGAAACTGGTGCGCCATGGCCTGGCATGGGCTAAAGCTCAGCAATTCCAGCTGCAGGCCAGCTGCAGTTATGTGCAAAAATTTCTGCGCTAGATTGCCGCCAAGCAGCTAAACGGCCGCGGCGCGACCTTGGTCAGCAGACAGCATTGCATTACCGCTGTGCTGTCCTGCCTGCGCAGGTCATACTCTGCGACCACGGATCAGCCGCACCGCCACTACCACCAACGCGATAACCAACAGCAAGTGGATAAAACCGCCCATGGTATAGGATGACACCAATCCCAATGCCCACAGAATGACCAGCAGTACAATGATTGTTTCTAACATAGCGTGCTACCTGTTAACCGTTTAAAGAAGCTGACTATGCCGTACCGCTGCAGCACAGTATGTACGCTATACAACATAACGCATTAACTTCGCTATAAGCCGCTGTTACTGTCATTTCAAACGGTAGCCACTTTACGCTGTGTGCGCTAGCGTACAGAGTTAACATTTTACTCAACTATACTCGTAGTTCTTTGATATCAACGCAAGACAAGCCCTATGTCTAATCCATCAGCCGGTCAACGCGCTGCAGCCGTGCCGCCTTCGCCTGTGCACAATCATCTACTTAAAGCGCTTTCTGCCGAAGTGCAGCAACGCTTATTTCCTTATTTAGAACTGGTTGCTATGCCGCTGGGCAAAGTGCTATATGAATCCGGCGATGTGTTGCGCTATGTTTATTTTCCTACCGACTGCATTGTTTCTCTGCTTTACGTCATGGAAAACGGCGCATCGGCGGAAATATCGGTGGTGGGGCACGATGGCATGATTGGGGTAGCTTTATTTATGGGCGGAGAAAGCACGACCAGCCGGGCCTTAGTGCAAAGTGCCGGCTCGGGCTATCGCTTACTGGGCCAACGCTTGATAGACGAGTTTAACCGTCATGGCGAGCTACTGCACTTAATGCTGCGCTATTCACAGGCGCTAATCACCCAAATGGCGCAAACGGCGGTATGTAACCGCCACCATAGTATTGATCAGCAGCTTTGCCGCTGGCTGTTATTATCATTAGACCGCCTACCAGACAGTCATCTGGTAATGACGCAGGAACTGATCGCCAACATGCTGGGCGTGCGCCGGGAAGGGGTAACTGAAGCTGCGGGGCGCCTGCATAAAAAGGGCGTAATTGACTACAGCCGTGGTCATATCGTCATTACAAACCGGCAAAAACTCGAACAACTAAGTTGTGAATGCTATGCCGTTGTAAAAGCCGAAACCGACCGGTTGCTGCCGTTTAACAAACAAAACTCAAGTCCGGCTGATGCTCCTAACCCAAACGGCACCTTTAACCACCGGCATGTTCACACTTAACAGATACAGCCGCCGCCCTGTTTTTTAGCACGGTACATCGCTGCATCCGCATAGCCAATTAACGTTGTTACGCAGTCTCCATGTTGAGGAAACAACGCTATACCAATGCTGGCAGATAACAACAGGTTGCAGCCATCAATATGGTAGGGCTGGTTAATGATTTGCTGTAACTTTTGTGCGAAGTCTGCGGCATCTTCACTGCTGCTTATGTTGTTCAGTAACAGCAGAAATTCGTCGCCGCCGTGGCGGCTTATCGCATCGCTATCGCGTATGCCGTGGCGCAGCCGGGCGCTGATTTGTTGCAGCATCGCATCACCGGTCGCGTGACCATGTTGATCATTAATCGGTTTAAAGTTATCCAAGTCAATAAACAACAGGGCAAACAGACTATTTTGCCGTTTCGCCAGGCTGATTGACTGGCTGATACGGTCCAGCATAATGCGGCGATTCAGGGTAAGGGTTAACGCATCACATTCGCTATCCTGCTTCAGTTGCTGCAATTGAAGTTGCGCGCTGGCACTTTGTCTTACCATCTGCTGTAAGCTAAGCAATAACAATTGATTATCGCGCTGCAGCTGCAGCTGCTGTTGGTGCCATATATTTTGTTGCATGATCACCTCACAGCGCATTTGCACCATGTCTGCACTAAATGCCTCCAGATGCAACTGCTGCACTGTGTTGCGTAACATTAGTGGATTATTGTGCTGGGGTTCATTCATAACGCCCTCTGTTTGCTGTCAAATGTTGATACACAGGGATCGGGTCAAACCGGTACAAACAGCCTAACCCGAGTTATTATGTTTTTATGTGCGCTAGCGCACATTGTGAACGTTGTAGCATTAGGTTAAAAAACAAGCTGTTTTGACGTAACGCTTTTAACACCACGAATATTCTGCGCCAGTTCAATGGCCAGTGCCTGTTCAGCGCCGCTGTCTACTTTGCCTGCCAGTGTTACCACACCTTTTTCGGTCTTAACCGAAATATCGGCGCCGGTTACATTGCTGGAGTACATATACATCGATTTAACCTTGGTGGTGATCCAGCTATCGGCAATAACGCTGCCGGTTTCTGCGTGGTCTTTGGCTTCACTTTTACCACTGCCGCTTTTGTCGCTGACCTGCAGGTTATTGCTTACCTTGTGCACACCATCGGTATTTTTCGCCAGTTTTTCCGCCTGTTGCTTAGCGTGCTGTGAAGATACGATGCCACTTAGCGTCACTTTGCCATCTTTAGTTTCTACCTGGGTGTCCATACCTTCTGTGTGTTTGCTCCACAGCAATTTCGATTTAACAGCCGCCGTAATAGTGGCATCACCGACAACATCACCATAGCCACGGCTGTCACTGCGTGCAGGCTTTTTATAATCGGCATCGACCTTAATCTGATTGTCTACGTCTTTAACGCCATCGACGCCAGCGGCAATGGCACCGGCCAGATCTTTTTGTACATCCTCTTCCACTTTACCGCTCAGGGTGGCATTGCCATCCAGCACCGTTACACTGATGTCGGTAGCACGCAGATAAGGGCTTAGCGCATAGGTCGTCCAGATTTGCGCTTCATGACGCGCGTTCATTATCGGGCCGCTCGCTGCTTTTTCTGCCATGTTGTGTGACTTAGCCTGCTTGTCGTCTGCAGACACAGCGCCGCCAAGTGCCAGTGTTATCGCAGCAGCAAGCAGTAACTTTGGGTTTAATCTGTTCATAGTGTCGTCCTCAAATGGTATTAAGAAATTGCGAAGACAGTGGACGCCGCTTTCACCCGCGTGGCACTGGCCGGTAAGCTCACTCTACGCCGGTTCACCTACTGTGTCGGTGCGCCAGCGCGCATAGCTAACTAACTCAAAAGCTTACAGCGTACCGGTTGGGCTCCTTTGTGTGGCAAAACGCGTTTCGCCACGCAGCTGTTCACGTTATAGTGAGGCATTGCAGTTCAGTATTGGCAGTGGCATGTACAACGAAACAGTGAGTAATACCCTTCCGCGTCATCTTGGTATGTTTGGTTTATGGTTGCTGGTAGTTAATGGCTTTATCGGTGCCGGTATTTTTGGTTTACCTGGCGGTGCAGCAAAGCTGGCAGGCGAATATAGCGCGCTTATCTACCTATTCTGCGCGTTATTAATCTTACCTATATTACTGTGTATGGCCGAAGTAGCCAGTTACTTTCGTGGCAGCGGCGGCCCGGTGCGTTATGGTACTGCCGCGTTCGGCCCCTTTATTGGCTTTCAGGCCGGTTGGCTGTATTACATAGCCCGCTTGGTGTCGTTTGCCGCTAACACCGTGCTGCTGGTAGACAGTATTGGCTATTTCTGGCCTGACGCCACAGCCGAGCTAAGCCGAGGCTTGTTGCTTAGCAGCATTATTATTGCGCTAACCTTGCTTAACATTATTGGCTCGGTGCGCACCATGCGCTCTTTGGCGTTTTTAACTGTGCTGAAGTTTGCCGTACTTATCTTGTTGGTTATTGCTGGCATTGCCTTTTTAGGTCGCGAACTGTTACCAGCATTTAGCATCAGCAGTGTTTTCAGCGCCGATAATCACTACGATTTTGGCGCAGCAACCGTGCTGCTTATTTACGCTTTTGTTGGCTTTGAATCTGTGGTGGTTCCCGCCGGTGAAGCGAAGAACCCGGCGCGGGATATGCCCAGAGCCCTTATTCTTGGATTGGCATTGGTTACCCTGCTGTATATCGGCATTCAGTTGGTTAGCGTGGCAGCTGTGCCGGGTATTGCGCAGTCTCAAACGCCATTGCTTGATGTGGCCTCTGCCTTGTTTGGTGCCACCGGCGCCGTAGTGTTAATGCTGGGTGTAGTAGCATCGGTATCCGCCAACTTGCTTGGCGCCATTTTCTCCACGCCCCGCGCCAGCTTTGCCCTAGCCGAAGATGGCAGCCTGCCAGCCTGGTTTGGTAAAGTGCACCCCAGGTTTTTAACACCGGCTAACTCTATTTTGTTTTTTGGCGCCTTAGCCTTGCTGCTCACTTTGTATGGCTCTTTTTTGTGGCTGGCGGCAGCAACCGTGGTTTCAAGGGTATTACTGTATGGCCTAACCTGCGCCGCTGTGCCGGTGCTTAGACCAAAACTGGCGACAGCGCACAGCTTTGTGCTTAAAGGTGGCTATATAGTGCCAGCCCTGGGTATAGCGTCATGCGTATGGCTGGCATTGCAGGTTAGCCAGTCGTCTATCATTGCCACGGTACTATTTGTGTTGCTGGGCAGCCTGCTTTACCTGCTGGCGCGCTGGCAAAAGCAGCGCATAAAATAATCTACAAAAAGTTAACCTTAGGTTATAGTAAGCCGCTGTATTTACAGCAGAAGGAGTAAGGCGTTGCAAACCAGTCAGTTGCTCATTCAGCTAATGCTGTATGTATTTTTACCGTTATGGGGTATCGCCGGCTTTATTGACTGGTGCTGCCACCGTGCCACTCGCATTGAACACACCAGCGGTTTAAAAGAGTCTCTTATCCATTCGCTAATGGGTATCCAAATGGCGCTGCCCATTCTGTTGTGTTTGTTGTTTCAGGTGAATGTGCTAATTCTGCTGATCTGCTTTGCAGCCTGGCTGGCGCACGAAGCGGTGGCGCATTACGATGTACATTATGCCGCTCCCAAACGCCATATCAGCGTATGGGAAATGCATGCGCACAACTATCTGGCGACATTACCGCTGTATATGTTGTTGTTAATCATTGTCATTAACTGGCCGGTCTTTATAAAGCTGGTTACGTTTGACTGGCAGGGCGAGTTTTTCTTCAGCCGCATGCCTTATGCCCATGGGGGCGACGGTTACCTGCTGTACTACCTTGGCTTTATGACAGTGGTTTGCGTACTGCCTTACCTGGAAGAAAATCTGCGTTGTTTGTATGTCGCGCTAACTGCGCCAAAGGCAGCGCTATGAGCGTGTTTATTACCAGCAGCGGCTGTTTTTTGCCCGGCCCGGCTATCGACAACGACCAGATAGAACCCCTGCTGGGGCTGATCCATGG
The DNA here is from genome assembly GCA_041618685.1 of Rheinheimera sp. Lineage (GTDB taxonomy): Bacteria > Pseudomonadota > Gammaproteobacteria > Enterobacterales > Alteromonadaceae > Alishewanella. Next base: position 107 of record JBFKFH010000111.1, on the reverse strand, counting down.
CAAGCCCAGCCGGCTAAAGCGGCGTATTCTGCAATCAAACGGTATTCTTACCCGCCACTATGCCATTGATAGCGCACACAACACCGTTATTTCCAACAGTGCGATGG
>JBFKFH010000110.1:0-10437 GCA_041618685.1 Rheinheimera sp. | reverse complement strand
TTGGTAAAGGCAGAGTAATACACCCAGAGTTTGCAATGTTTTACCCACCAATTTGGGGCTGCATATTAAGGGTTTTGCCCCCGAAAAGATAGGTAAAACAGCCTGTTTTATGATTTAGCTCAATGATGCTGCTTACTAAATAAGCAAGTGTAGTCGTTGTTTAAAGCTTTTAGCTAAAACCGAGTACAATATGGCAACGTTACGTCAACGAACAACAATTTATGCGACATTTTTATCTGCTTTTACTATTGCTATGCGCCACAAGTGGCTGCAAGCCCGCGCTACAATTATCCGGCTCATCACTAGTACTAATGGCAGAGCAGGACATGCAGTTGCAATTGACACCGGCAGAAGCCCCGGTTGAAACGCCATTGCAATTGCAACTTTCAGCAAAAGATGTCGTGGCTATTTCTGGGGAGCTAACCGGTATTAGCATGTATATGGGGCGGATACCGTTGCGGTTCACCCAGCACAATGAATTATGGCAGGCTGAATTTTTATTGGGAGCATGTAGCGAGCCGGCTATGCTGTGGCAGGTTGAGTTAGAACTGAGTTTTGCTAATGGAGAAAAACATAAAGTAAAACAACAATTTCACTCAAGTTGGCAATAAAGTAGTGTATTTAAACTTGAGGTTTGGTGAAAAAATAGCCACCATCAGGTTTGATATAATGTTGGAGTTAAGCAGCATGACCAGTGATTTTGTGCGTAATATCCACCTGGCAACCGCCCAGCGTCTGAAAGAGCAGGGTACTGATTTATACGGTATCGTTGAACATTTTGAAAATGTGTTTATGCCGATGGACGAAGTACCTGAGCTGCTGGGGCAGCTGGGATACCCACAGCAGGATTTAAAACAGTTTTTAAGGGGCCCACGGCATTAAAGTACTGATATTTGTTGCGCTATATTAAGTGGTGCAGCCTGCTCCAGTTGTAACGAAGCGGTTTCAACACAAATAAATTCCAGGTAGCTGCCAGCCGCTAAATCAGCAATCTGAGCGCATTTGGCCTGCCATGGGTTCCATACTACTGTCGCATCTTGTCCGGCCTGATTAAGCTGGATAACCGAATGACTGTCTGTTATTTGCAAAGCCGCGTCGGGTTGTAGATATATTCTGTCCACTTCTGTAGTAAAATCAGCCACAACGGAATTTGTCATAACGGTGCTGGCAGTGACCTTGTCAAGGTACCTAAGCGGTAGCGGTTGAACCTGGGTCTGAAACAGGTTTGCCACGTTAAAATAGCTGTGCAACGCGGCTTGCTGCAACATCCGGTTGTTGCAGTGCACTGATATGCTTAGTTTGTCAGCCAGGCTAAGCTGCAACTGCAGCGTGGCACTTCCGCTGCAGTGTGGCAGGTCGTTAACGTCTACAGCAAGTTTAACACTGACACCGTACTGATCGGTTTCCATGCTTGTAACGCGCCACAACCGGGTTCTGACCAGGCCATGATTGGATAGTGTTTGTCGCTGTGGATTTAACTTTGCATCTGCCGCGCCGAACCATGGCCAGCAAACCGGTATTCCGCCACGGATCGGCATGTGTTGGTGCCACGTTGCCAGGGGCGACAGCCAAAGTAATTCACGCTGTGCTGTTGGTTTATAAGACAGCAGTTGACCGCCGTACAGAGATATTACCGCAGAGGCCTCGCCAAACTGCAGTTTAAGGCAGGGCAAGTCTGTTAAATGACCGAAGCCGTTTTGGTGACTAATATTACCCTCTGTCATCTAATGCCCCCCTGTGGTAAAAAGCCGGTTGAACCGGTTAAATTAAGCACAAACAAAACAGCCAGCATAAAGCTGGCTGTTTAACTTGGCAATGCGTTAAGCGTGCTTCATAAACTCAATGGTATTGTCGAGCATGCGGTTGCTAAAACCCCATTCATTGTCATACCAGCTCATTACTTTAACCAGACGGCCATTGACCCTGGTTTCAGTGGCATCAAAAATGGATGATTTCGGGTTGTGATTAAAATCGACTGATACCAGTGGTAAATCGTTAACGGCCAGCACGTCTGCCATCGGGCCTGTAGCGCAAGCCTGACGAATAATTTGGTTTACCTCATCAATGGTAGTATTGCGACCGGCAATAAAGGTTAAATCAACCAACGATACATTCAGTGTTGGCACCCTTACCGCTAAACCATCGAATCTCCCTGCCAGCTCTGGAACGACTAAACCAACAGCCGCCGCGGCGCCAGTTTTGGTCGGGATCATTGACATTGCTGCGGCTCGTGCCCGGCGGACATCGGTGTGATACACATCACTCAGTCGCTGATCATTGGTGTAGGCATGGATAGTCGTCATCAAGCCTGATTCAATTCCCAGCGCTTCATGTAATGGCTTGGCAATTGGCGCCAGGCAGTTAGTTGTGCAGGATGCGTTAGAAATAATATTCATGTTGGGCGTTAAAATCTGGTGGTTAACGCCATAGACAATAGTGGCGTCGACATCTTTGGCTGGCGCGGAGATAATCACTTTTTTTGCGCCAGCATCAAGGTGCGCGCCAGCACTTTTGCGATCAGTAAACAGGCCGGTACACTCAAGCACAACGTCTATATTCAGCTGCTGCCAGGGCAAATTTGCCGGGTTGCGCTCACTTAACGTAATGATTTCGTCCTGATTAACATAAATTGCTTTGTCATTGTGTTCAACGTTGGCGGCAAAAATACCGTGTGCTGTATCATATTTAAGTAAATGAGCGTTAATAGCCGCATCACCTAAATCATTGATAGCAACTACTTTAATGTCATAGTTTTTCTGGCTCTCATATAAAGCACGCAGTACATTGCGGCCGATGCGGCCAAAACCGTTAATTGCGACACGAATAGTCATAGTAACCCCGTAATAAAGATATTCTGAAAGCGAGCAAAGTTATTTATGTAGTAAAATTACACTATTTGCGGGTATTTTCAAGTTTAAAACAGCATTTAGTCAGGCTTTGTGTAATTAAATGACATAAATGAACAATGACTTTAGTTGCGATGCCGCCTAGAATGAGCATTAGCTATCTGACCAGACTAAGGATTTATCATGGACGCCGCCTTACGGGCCGAATTGATCACATTTTGTGGTATTGAAACAGAGTTTAATGATGCCTGGGGTAACCCAACTACTGTCAGTGAACAGCAACAGTTAGAATTACTCCGCGTGCAGGGGTTTGATACCGAAGATGATGAAATTGCCAGACTACAGTTGATTCAAAGACAGCTGGAATACTGGCAACAGCCGCTACAGCCGGTTTCGGTGCAGCATTGTGACGAGCCACACTATGTTCAGTTGCAAGTTACGCTGGAGCAAGCCAATGACCAAGTGGCATTACAACTGATTAGCGAAGCCGGCGTGACAGAGGTTTTTAATATTATTCCGGTTGATGGTGAACTAACACAGGTTATCGTGCTGGATGACATGGAATATCATCAGTACCAGCATCGCCTGCCGGTACAATTACCTGCCGGCTATCATAAGTTTCAACTGGGCAATATGACGCAAAGCGTTATTATTACGCCCGGTCACTGCTTTCAGCCCACGCAGTTTAATCAGAATAAGCAGTGGGGTATAGCATTACAACTTTATGGCCTGAGGTCTGAGCGCAACTGGGGCATCGGTGACTTTACTGATCTGGCCACTACAGTAAATTATCTGGCCTCGGTCGGTGCAGACTTCGTTGGTTTAAATCCTATCCATGCGCTGTATCCGGCTATGCCCGAAAGTGCCAGCCCTTATAGTCCGTCTTCCCGCCGCTGGCTGAATATTGCCTATATAGATGTTAGTGCGATGCCGGGCTTTGCAGACTGTGCCCGCACGCAAAGCCTGCTGTCTGCTCCTATGTTTAGCCAGCAGCTGTCGCAGCAAAGACAAAAAGATTATGTCGATTACTCCGGCGTGATGCAGCTTAAGTTACCGGTAATGAAAAGCCTGTATCAATGGTTTAGTGAGCACGAGAAAACCTCAGCTAAAACATTGGCCAAAGCATTCAAATTGTTTAAGGCTGAAGGTGGCGCCAGTTTACAGCAGCTAGCTTTGTATGACGCATTACATGCACACTTGTATCAACAAGACCAAAAGTACTGGGGCTGGCCAAACTGGCCTGAGCAGTATCGTGATCCGCAGTCTGCAGAGGTGTTAGCATTTGCTAAAGCTCACAAAGCAGAACTGGAGTTTTATTGTTATCTGCAATTTATAGCTCAGCAGCAATTAGCGGGTGTTCAGCAGTCTGCTAAAGACGCCGGTATGTTGTTGGGACTGTACCGCGATTTAGCGGTTGGCGTCAGCGAGGCATCGACAGAGATTTGGGGCAACCCACAGTTATATTGCCGCGACGCCAGCGTTGGCGCACCGCCAGATCCCTTGGGGCCGGCCGGGCAAAACTGGGGCTTACCACCGATGTATCCCTATCAGTTATATAAACACGGTTATCAACCCATTATCGATTTGCTGCGTGCCAATATGCAACATGCAGGCGCATTGCGAATTGACCATGTCATGGCGTTGTTGCGGCTGTGGTGGGTGCCAAAAACCGCTGCTGATGCCAGCGGTGGTGCTTATGTGTATTACCCGATTATGGACTTGCTGGGCATTTTGGCCCTGGAAAGTCAGCGTAATAATGCTGTGATTATCGGTGAGGATCTGGGCACAGTGCCGGATGGGATCCGGGAATTACTGCAGCAATACGGTATATTTTCATATCGGGTATTCTTTTTCGAAACGGCGGCAGACGGTGGCTATATCTCGCCCGCACATTATCCTGTGCAGGCCATGGCGACGCTGACCACTCATGATTTGCCCACTTTAATCGGCTTTTGGCATTGTGAGGATTTACGTTTGGGCAAAGAATTGGGATTGTACAAAGACGATGCGCAATTACACGGTTTGTATGCGCAGCGCCATGCCAATAAGCAGCGAATTTTGGACTCGTTACACGGACATACCTGGCATGGTGAAAGTGTGTTACCACATGATTATGCCCGCAGCGTTGAACACCTGGCGATGGATACCACACTCAATTACGCTTTGCAGCGACATCTGGCGGCAACGTCCAGTCAGTTATTATGTTTACAGCTCGAAGATGCGCTGCAAATGACACAGCCGGTTAATATTCCCGGCACCAGTACGGAATACCCGAATTGGCGGCGTAAACTGACCTTACCGCTAGAGCAGTGGAGCCAGGATGATGATATTCGTTCGCTGTTCAACAGTATTTCGGCCAGCCGTAAAGCTTAACTGAAGCCTGCGCTGATGCTGCTGTAGTTTTGATGATATGGCAGGTTGAAGCTGATTATAAAAGGATAAATGATGAATTTAGCGCTATTACAACAAGTGCAGTGCGCCGATCCTTTCTCGGTGCTGGGCTGGCAGCCTCTTAAAGCTGACAGCGGTGTTGGGCTGTTGCTGCGGGTGTATCTGCCACATGCAACGGCTGTTAGTGCCAGTTCTGTCAAGAGTGGGAAACCGCTTGGTGAGCTAAGCGCCCAAGCCGATTTCCCCGGTGTATTTGAGCTGATATTGCCAAGAAAACGTAAGGCGGAAGCCTATGTGCTGACGGTACATAGTGGCAGTTATCAGTATCAGCTGTTTGACCCCTATCAGTTTACTGACCAGGCATATCACGCAGTACATTATGTCGCGGATCAGCCAGAAAATCTGTACCGCCAGCTTGGCGCTCAGCTAATAACACTGGATGTGGCAGGCAAAAAACTGTCGGCTTGCCGCTTTGCAGTGTTTGCCCCCAATGCCAGCAGCGTCAGCTTAATCGGCGACATGAACAGCTGGGATGGTCGTATGCATCCGATGCAGCGCACACAATGTGGTCATTGGGTTTTGGTCGTGCCCGAAGTTGCCGCCGGCATACGGTATAAATATGAAATTAAAGACAGTAGCGGTCATTTACTGCCACACAAAGCTGACCCTCTGGCATTTTACGCTGAACAATATCCGTCACATGCCTCACTGGTATATGACCACCGCCAGTATCAGTGGCAAGATCAGGCCTGGCAAAGCCGAAAGCCGGAAAACCCGCTGAACCGCCCGCTGAGTATTTACGAACTGCAGGCCGGTTCATGGCAGCGCGATGCAGACAATAACCCGTTAGATTATCGCGCGTTAGCGGCAAAATTAATTCCTTATGTCCTCGATATGGGCTACACCCATATTGAATTACTGCCGGTGATGGAACATCCGTTTGATGGCTCCTGGGGCTATCAGCCGCTGGGGTTATTTGCTCCTACTTCGCGCTTGGGAACACCCGATGATTTCAAGTATTTTGTTGATGCCTGCCATCAGGCTGGTATCGGCGTGATACTTGACTGGGTGCCTGCGCATTTCCCGGAAGATGGTCATGGTTTAGCGCGCTTTGACGGCAGCCATTTATACGAATATGAAGACCCACGTCGCGGCTGGCACCCAGACTGGAATTCATGCATATATGACTACGGTAAAGCTTATGTGCGCCAGTTTCTGGTGGCCAGCGCGCTGTACTGGCTGGAACACTTTCATATTGATGGCTTACGTGTCGATGCAGTGGCGTCAATGCTGTATTGGGATTACTCACGTAAAGAAGGTGAATGGATCCCCAATGTAGATGGTGGTAATCACAACTATGAAGCCATTAGTCTGTTTCGCTGGTTTAACACTGAGATATACCGTAAGTTTCCTCATGCGATGACGATAGCTGAAGAATCCACATCGTTTCCGATGGTATCAAGACCGGTCGATATGGGGGGGTTAGGTTTTGGTTTTAAGTGGAATATGGGTTGGATGAATGACAGCCTGCGATATATCAGTAAAGATCCGGCGTACCGGCGTTATCATCACAACGATCTGACCTTTTCGCTAGTCTATGCCTACAACGAGAATTTTATACTGCCGTTGTCTCATGACGAAGTGGTGCACGGTAAGGGAAGTCTGTTAACCAAAATGCCCGGCGATGAATGGCAGCAGGCGGCTAACTTGCGGGCATATTACGCCTTTATGTTTGCTCATCCGGGCAAAAAGCTGAATTTTATGGGTAATGAATTTGCCCAAAGCCGCGAATGGAACCATACGCAAAGTCTAGACTGGCACCTGCTGGATTACGACAAACACCGCGGCATGCAACAGTTGCTACGTGATTTAAATCACAGCTATCGCCGCCTGCCGCCGTTGTATGAGCTTGATTATGCTGCAGAGGGTTTTTGCTGGTTAGATCATCAGGACGCTGATAATTCAACCTTAAGTTTTCTGCGCCGTGACAGTGCCGGTAACGCAGTTTATGTCGTAAGTAACTTTACGCCACTGCCAAGGGCTAATTTTAAGCTGGGCGTTGAACAAAGCGGAGACTATGAAATTATTCTGAATACCGACAGTACCTATTACTGGGGCAGCAACTTTGCAACCGGAACGGTGTTTAGTGCGGTAGCAATGCCGTATCATGGCCAGGCGCAGAGTATCGCTGTGCAGTTACCGCCTCTTGCGACGTTATACTTACGCCGTAAGGTATAAGCCGAATAGCAATTAAGCGGATAAAGCCACAGTATGAGTCATCATATTCCATTATTAAAACTGTCACATGGCAACGCGGCGCCGTTTGGCGCCACCTTATTACACGATGACACAGACAGCAGCTGCTGGAATTTTGCGGTGTTCGCACCGGATGCCAACGCGTTGACGTTATGTTTGTTTCAGCCAGATACCGAAGAATTACTTGGCGAGATTAGTTTCAGCGGTCGTACCGGTAGTGTCTGGCACTTACAGGTAGCGGGCATTATACCGGGCACCCTGTATGCGCTAAAAGCCGCTGGCCCGCAGCATGCTGAAAGTGGGTTGGCGTTTGACAGCGAGCGTCTGTTGCTGGACCCCTATGCCAGGCAACTGAATCGTAGCTTAAGTTTTAATGAGCGACTGTATGCAGCGAAAAGTCACTACATGCTGGCTAAAGGTGTTCTGCAGCATAAGGAGTTTGACTGGCAGGGAAGCAAGAAGCCGCTGATTCCGCGGGAAAAAACCGTTATTTATGAAGCGCATGTCAAAGGCATGACCATGTTGCATCCGGATGTGCCAGAAGCATTGCGTGGCACTTATCTGGGGTTGTGTCAGCCAGTTATTATTGAGCATTTACAGCAACTGGGTGTTACCACACTGCAACTGTTGCCGGTAGCGGCGTGTCTAAGTGAGGCACGATTAAACAAGCTGCAGCTGAGTAACTACTGGGGCTATAACCCGGTTAGTTTTTTTGCCCCTGAGCCACGTTATCAGATCCAGGACGCAGTAACCGAGTTTAAAACGCTGGTGCGAAGTTATCATCAGGCCGGCATCGAGGTTATTCTGGATGTGGTCTTTAACCATACGGCTGAAGCAGGGGAGGATGGTCCGGTACTGAGTTTTCGCGGACTAGCCAACAAACAGTATTATCTATTTGAAACGCATGCTGACATTACCGACTTTTCGTCGCCCTGTAACTACACAGGCTGCGGTAATACGTTGAATGTGGCACAACCTGTGGTGCAACAGTTAGTGATGGATGCATTGCGCTACTGGGTAACGGAAATGCAGGTAGATGGTTTCCGATTCGATTTAGCCACCACGCTGGCGCGTGAGCACAAGCATTTCAATCCTTATGCCGCGTTTTTCCAGATCATTGCACAAGACCCGGTGTTATCCACGGTAAAACTGATTGCTGAGCCGTGGGACGTTGGCCCGATGGGCTATCAGTTGGGGCAGTTTCCGGCTAACTGGTCAGAGTTAAATGATAAATGCCGGGACACGTTTCGGGCATTTTGGCGCGGTGACAAAGGTGTGCTACCCGAATTTACTACCCGTCTGTTGGGCTCGCGCGATATTTTCCAGAAACACCACAAACCAGCCTGCTGCAGTGTCAATTATAACACCTACCATGATGGCTTCACATTACACGACCTGGTCAGTTACAAAGACAAGCGCAACTGGCTAAATGGCGAAGAAAACCGCGATGGTCACAATCATAATTTAAGCTGTAATCATGGTGTCGAGGGCCCGACGACAGATGCGACGGTGCGCGGCGCACGTTATCAGCATAAGCGTAATCTGGTAGCGACCTTGTTACTGAGCCAGGGCATGATCCACTGGTTGGGCGGTGATGAATTAAGCCATAGCCAACGCGGTAACAACAATGCGTATTGTCAGGACAATGAAATTAGTTGGTTGGATTGGCATTTAGATAGTGACGAAACTGACTTTCTGCAGTTTGTCCGCCAAATGCTCGCGTTCAGGCGGCAATATCACTGTTTGCAGCAGCTGTCGTTACTGGACGACAGTTATCAGCTACATGGTGACAAACATCAGATCCAGTGGTTCTTGCCTGACGGCAGCGAAAAACAACCACAAGACTGGCATGAACCGGAGCGGTTTAGCTGTGTGTTTCAAATAACTAACAAGGTGAATCACGACAGTTTGTTGTTTGTTTTCAATGCTGACGTAAACCCGATGCCACTAACATTGCCGGGTAAGGCCAGACAGTTACTGTTTGATACCAGTGTCGATAAAGGTTTACTACAGCCTGTTGCACCCGCCATACAGCAATACCAGCAGAACGCCCACAGTATCTCAGTCTGGCAGTAGGTTTATCCGGCCGTTTTCAGTATAATGCGCGCCGTTTAGCTGTCGTCGCCGGCTGAGTGCTGACGAAGGGCAAAAATGAGAAAAAATAAAGGAATGTCAGATGACAGACACAGCTGCACTTTGTGATATCGGTTTTGTCGGTGCCGGAGTAATGGGGAAAAACCTTATTCTAAACCTCGCCGATAACGGTTACCGCGTAGCCGCTTTTGATTTGGATCACCAGAAACTGGAAGCTGTGCTATCGCAAGATAAAGCCGAGCGCGGTGACAAACCGGCCCGCGTAATCGCCTGTAGTTCCTACACTGAATTATTGTCGCGTTTGTCAGCACCACATCTAATCGTTTTGTCGGTACCGGCAGGAAAACCGGTAGATGATGTCTGTCATAAACTCATCGATGCAGGAATACAAGCCGACGATATTATTGTTGATACCGGCAACAGCTTGTGGACAGATACTGTTGCCCGCGAAAAAGACTTTGAAGGTAAGTTTATTTTCTTCTCTACGGCGGTGTCAGGTGGTGAAGTTGGTGCGCGGTTTGGCCCGTCACTAATGCCCAGCGGTGATCCCTACGCCTGGACCCGAATTAAGCCATTGTGGCAAGCCATTGCTGCCAAGGTAGACCCGGCTACTGGTAAACCAATAGAGCGCTTTGAGCCGGGTAACCCGGTAACCGAAGGTGAGCCTTGCGCCACCTACATTGGTCCCAGCGGCTCTGGCCACTATGTAAAAATGGTACACAACGGTATTGAATATGCGGACATGCAGCTGATCTGCGAAGCCTACCAGGTGATGCGTGATATCCTCGGTATGCCGGCTGCCGACATTGCTGCAGTGTTTGAACGTTGGAACGAAGGCAAGTTGCATAGC
>JBFKFH010000109.1:0-10531 GCA_041618685.1 Rheinheimera sp. | reverse complement strand
TTTTGTAAAATGCGCGCCATCACGACGTAACAACGTTGCCTGATGCGAGTATAGCTCAGCTGGTAGAGCGCGACCTTGCCAAGGTCGAGGTCACGAGTTCGAACCTCGTTACTCGCTCCAAATTCGATGAAAGACCGCACTAAGCGTAAGCCAGTGCGGTTTTTTGTTTTCTGCGATATAGTTATTTCATCATTACTTAACTGCTGACTATGCATGTCTGACTCGCCTTGCGTCCGTAATTGTTGTCTCGACCAACAGAACTGCTGTCTGGGGTGTGGCCGCGTGCTGGATGAAATTATCGAATGGCATAGCGCAAGCCCGCAGCGGCGCCAACAAATCAGGCAGCAGGCGTCAGAGCGACTGGCAAAGCAGCATAGCGCGGCTATGCTCAGGCATCCCGTGGTAACCCCTTCTGAATGATCCGCACTAAGCGTTCGGTACTGCGCGGCAATATTGATTCGGCCTGCCAGCTTTTGCGTTTTTGTTGCGCCAAGGCCCAATGAATATGTTCAGCCACCAATGCACTGCAGTGGTTAAGTTGCTGTTGCAATGCGTTGATAATTTCACTCTGGTAGGGCGCGTTGCCCAGCGCTACTGCGAGGTTACGCTGCCAGCGTTCATAACCAATACGGCGAATTGCACTACCTTCGGTATTGCGTAAAAATTCGTGCTCCTGCCAGGCAAATAAACTTAACAGGCTCTGGTTTTTCCATTGTGGCCGGCGCTGAAAATCGCCTTCTATACTCAAGGGAGCATCACGATTTTGCGGGCAAACCAGTTGGCAATCATCACAGCCGTATATCCGGTTGCCAAGCAGCGGTCGGAATTCTTCTGGTATCGCTCCTTTTAACTCTATCGTAAGGTACGAAATGCAACGGCGGGCGTCCACGACGTAGGGCGCGACAATGGCACCGGTTGGGCAACTGGTGATACAGGCGACGCAACTGCCGCAATCACCTTCATGAGGGGGGTCTATTGGTAACGGCAAATTGACCAGTAATTCACCGAGGAAAAACCAGGAACCGGCTTCCTCATTTAACAGTAGACTGTGTTTTCCTACCCAGCCCAGACCGGCTTGCTGCGCCAGCGGTCGCTCCAAAATAGGTGCCGAGTCGGTAAATGGCCGGTAGCCCAGTTCTGCAACTTGCTGATTTATCCGTTCGCCCAGCTGCTTTAATCGGTTTCTGATCAGCTTATGGTAATCGCGGCCCAATGCGTAGCGGCTGATATATGCCTGGCTTGGGTCGGCCAGGTTCGTCGCAAAGCCTGCACCCTGGGGCAAGTAGTCCATACGCACGCTTAGCACACGGAGGGTGCCCGGATGCAATTCTGCCGGTCTTGCCCGCAGCATGCCGTGACTGGCCATATAATCCATTTCGCCGTGATAACCGGCATCAAGCCACTTTTGCAATGCCTGTTCTGCATCAGGCATAGACACACCGGTAATGCCAAGCTGGGCAAACCCCAGCTCCTGCGCCCAGCTTTTTATCTGCTGTGCCAGAGCGTCGTAATTCATCATGCTGCGCTATGCCATGTTACCAAAACCAGACGCTGCAATTTATCATATAACCACTGCACACACCTAGTTGGCGTTGGAACTTCGCTTAATCGCACGGGTCTGAGTCGCAGCTGCCGGTTTTACTGGCTCAGCGGTTGATTAATTTGTTAACATGGCACAGTTTGATGGGTGGCAATGCAGCGAGTGGTAAGCAGTGACGCAATTTCAGTGTGAATTAACAGACGAAGCAGCAACCCTGTTGCTGGCAAATCGGCTTTCGCGGTACGTTAGCGGCGGTCAGACCGTGTTTTTACATGGCAACCTCGGCGCCGGCAAAACAACGTTCAGTAGAGGGTTGATTAACGCCCTGGGGCACGCAGGCACAGTGAAAAGTCCGACCTATACGCTGGTTGAGCCTTATCAGTTGGCCGATTTGACAGTATTTCATTTCGACCTCTACCGGCTGCGTGATGCCGAAGAATTAGAGTTTATGGGTATTCGTGACTATTTTCGCTCAGACACACTGTGCCTGATTGAATGGCCGGAACAGGGCCAGGGTTATTTACCTGTGGCAGATCTCGACATACACTTAGTTTTTGACTGTGAGCATCGGCGCGTCACAATAAGTGCCAATACCGCAGCCGGTGCTTCTATAATAAAAGCCTTAACGGATGATGAAAAATAATTATTACAAAATCAAAGGCTGTGTACTGCTGCTGGTTAGCCTGGTCAGTTTTTCTGCCTTAAGTGCTAATCAGGTGCGGGGGGTGCGGGTATGGCCATCGCCTGACAATACCAGGGTGGTATTTGACCTGGCCAATGCGCCCGAGCACAAAAGCTTTAGTCTGGAAAACCCGGACCGTCTGGTTATTGATTTAAGCAATATCAAAGGTGGCAGCAATTTGCCGGAGATTAACGGCGAGTCGGGGCTGATAAAAGCCATTCGCAGTAGCGGTGATGCGAACCGGATGCGCATCGTGTTAGATTTAACCAAGGCTACCAAAGCCAATGTGTTTACGTTGGCGCCAACCCCGCCGTATGGCCATCGTTTAGTCGTAGACCTGCCAGACACGCAACCCGAGCAGCTTTTGCCACCGCCAACTATTCGTGCTGCAAGAGATATTATTATTGCCATCGATGCAGGGCACGGCGGAGAAGATCCGGGGTCTATAGGCCCAAGCGGGATGTATGAAAAAAATATTACCCTGCCAATAGCCAGGCAACTGACCCAGCTAATAGACCGCCAGCCGGGCATGAAAGCCATGATGGTGCGAACCAACGATTATTATGTTCATGTTAACCGCCGGACCGAGATTGCCCGGGGGCAACAGGCCGATTTGCTGGTGTCTATTCATGCCGATGCTTTTACATCACCTCAACCCCGCGGTGCCTCGGTGTGGGTGTTATCATTGCGCCGCGCGACCAGTGAAGTTGGTCGTATGCTGGAACAAACCGAGCGCCACTCCGAATTACTCGGTGGTGTTGCCGAGATTATTAAAGACTCGGCCAATGAGCGTTACTTAGCACAGACCGTGTTAGATCTGTCGATGAACCACTCAATGGTAACGGCATATCAGGTAGCCAATGAAGTACTGCAGGAGCTGGACAAAATTGCCTATCTGCATAAAAAGGAGCCGCAGGCTGCCAGTCTGGGGGTGTTAAAAGCACCGGATATTCCGTCAATACTGGTTGAGGTTGGTTTTATTTCTAACCCGCAGGAAGAGAAACAATTAAAGTCTTCCAGCCACCAGACGAAGTTAGCCCAATCGTTGTTTACCGCACTCAAGCGCCATTTTGAAAAGTCTCCACCGGCAGATTCGTTGTTCGCGCAACAGCGATCGCGTCAGCACCGGGTCAGTGCCGGTGAGTCTTTATCTTTGCTGGCACAGCGTTATAACGTGTCAGTTGATGATTTACGCACTGTCAATCAGCTTAGCTCTGACAGCATCCGCGTTGGTCAGACGCTGCGGATCCCGTAATTATGCCAATCCGGATACTTCCGCCGCAGCTGGCTAACCAGATTGCGGCTGGTGAGGTTGTCGAACGTCCTGCGTCAGTGGTCAAAGAGCTGGTAGAAAACAGCTTAGATGCCGGTGCCGACCATATTGAAATTGACATCGAAAAAGGTGGCAGCAAACTGATCCGGGTGCGCGACAATGGCAGTGGCATTGCCGAACAGGAGCTGGTTTTGGCGCTCAGCCGGCATGCTACCAGTAAAATAGCCGAGTTAGATGATCTGGAATCTATCAATAGTCTGGGGTTTCGTGGAGAGGCGCTGGCCAGTATCAGCTCAGTATCGCGCCTGGTTCTTACCTCCAGAACGGTTGAACAAGACGCTGCGTGGCAAGCGAGTGCGGCAGGTCGGGATATGCAGGTTGATGTGCGTCCTGCAGCACACCCAGTTGGTACCAGCATTGAAGTATCAGACTTGTTTTTTAATACTCCGGCCCGGCGTAAGTTTTTGCGTACCGATAAAACCGAGTTTGGTCATATCGACGAACTGGTAAAACGTTTGGCGTTAAGTCGCTTTGATGTTAGCTGGCAGCTTACCCATAATGGTCAGAATGTCCGTCGGTTAAAGGCTGCGGCTAGTGCAGAACTCAGACAAAAGCGGGTGGCTGCGTTATGTGGCCGTGTTTTTGCGGAGCAGGCTGCTTTTATTGAAAGTGAATATGGTGACGTACGAATGTGGGGCTGGGTTGTACAGCCATCAGCCTGCTCAGCTCAGCTGCAGTGCCAGTACAGCTATGTAAATGGCAGAATGATGCGCGATAAGCTGCTTAACCACGCTATTCGTCAGGCGTATGGTGACCAGCTGCAAGCCGATCAAACTCCGGCTTTTGTGTTGTATCTGGAGTTAGATCCGCGTCAGGTTGATGTCAATGTGCATCCGGCCAAACATGAAGTACGTTTTCACCAGGCCCGGTTAATTCATGATTTTGTTGTGTCAGCGCTCTCAGATGCGCTAACACAGTTAGCGCCGGTATGCACAACAGCGAGTTATCCTGACGCCAGTGTGCGTGAAGCGACAGTATCAGGCTACAGCCGGCAAAGTGCTGCAGTTTACAACGTAACCCGGCAACCTGCATCAGAAGCGGTTCGACAAGATGTATCATACTGGCAGCAGCGTCAGGCTCCGGTAGTCCCGGATCTACGTCCTGCGGCTAATGTGTCAAATGCAGCTAATGCATCACCTGCAGATGAAGCACCTGCACAACCCCTGCTGATAGTGCACAACCGTTATTTATTGCAGCAACAGGCAGAGCAGGTTGTTGTCATTGATTTAGTGCCAACACTGGCCGCCTATTTCTCGGCGCATCAGCAGAGGGCAATACCGATATTATTGCCGCAGCGGATCCCGCTCAGTGCCAGCGCGTTGACGCTGTTGACACAGCACGCGCAACAATTGAGTCAGGCCGGTTTTGATTTTTTGCTGGCTGATCAAATATTGATTGTACGCGCTGTGCCCTCATGGCTGCGCCACAGTATGCTGAGCCAGTGGCTGCCGCTGTGGCTGCAACAGTTAACGACAGCTAATGCAGGCGATCTGCTGGGTAATCTACTGGCTATGCTACTTAAGGCTAATGGGGTATCAGCCCATAGCATGTTACACTGCTCGCCGAATTTGTTAACGGCTACGCAATACTGGGTCAGTGCCCCCCTGCAACTGGATGCGACCTTATCTGTGTTACAGGAGAAGGTGTCATGAGTGGCGTTAGCAATAGTGTTATTTTTCTGATGGGGCCAACGGCCTCGGGCAAAACAGCTTTGGCTACAGCGCTTTATCAGCATCTGCGCTGTGAGTTGGTCAGTGTAGACAGCGCGTTGGTATACCGGGGTATGGATATAGGCACCGCCAAGCCAACTGCGGCTGAACTTAAACTTGCGCCACACCATTTAATTGACATTCGGGACCCGGCACAAAGTTATTCTGCGGCAGATTTCCGCGCAGATGCGCTCAGATTGATTGCTGAAATTCAACATCGTGGTAACATTCCGGTTCTGGTAGGCGGTACGATGTTGTACTTTAAAGCTTTGCTTGAGGGGATTTCGCCACTACCTGAAGCAGATACTGCGGTTAGACAGCAGTTAGAGCGGGAAGCCGCTGTGTGGGGCTGGAGTGCGCTGCATGCTGAACTGGCGAAGATCGATCCGATATCGGCGCAACGTATTCATCCGAATGATCCGCAACGCATTAACCGGGCATTGGAGGTGTACCGTATAACCGGATGCAGTTTGACAGAACTGACGGCAAATAAAGGGGAACCTTTTCCGCATTCAGTACACCAATTTGCCATAGCGCCGGACGATCGGGCGATATTGCATACTCGTATCGCGCAGCGTTATGAACAGATGCTGGCTGCAGGGTTTGAGCAAGAAGTTGCAGCATTAAAGCAACGGACAGATTTACATCCGGATTTACCGTCGATGCGCTGCGTCGGCTATCGTCAGATGTGGCAGTATCTGGACGGCGAATATAGTTATGATGAGATGATTCAGCGTGGTATTGCAGCAACCCGGCAATTGGCAAAACGGCAGTTGACGTGGTTGCGTGGTTGGCAGGGCGTAAGTTGGCTGGAAAGTGAGGCGCCGATGTCAGAAAACTTGCAAGCAGTTTTATCTTCACTAAGCTAAACTGGATGGATAAAAAAGACGTTTTAACAACTTGAAATAAAAAAAATTATACCAATATAAGTCGGACTAATAAAAAAAGGAAAGCGGCACATGGCAAAGGGCCAATCTTTACAAGACCCATTTTTAAACACCTTGAGACGGGAACGAATTCCGGTATCAATTTATTTGGTGAATGGTATTAAACTTCAGGGTCAAATCGAGTCTTTCGATCAGTTCGTTATTCTGCTGAAAAACACTGTGAGTCAGATGGTATATAAACATGCTATCTCCACTGTAGTGCCAGCCCGTGCTGTCAATACTATGGTAAGTCACAGCAATGGCCAGGGTGACGAAGACGACGCGGAATAACTACAGGAGTTGTTCGCTTGTCTGACATTAACGCGGTTCCGGAACAAGCGATCCTTGTCCATGTAAATTTTTCGCAGCAGCACACCAGTGAAGATTTAAGCGAGCTTAAATTATTGGTGTCGTCCGCTGGCGTTATTGGCCAGCATATTGTAACTGCCAGTCGCAACGCGCCTGATCCAAAGTTTTTTGTTGGCTCGGGCAAAGCCGATGAAATTGCTCAACTGGTAGAGCAAACGCAAGCCAGTGTGGTGATTTTTAATCATGCCCTTAGCCCTGCACAAACCCGTAATTTGGAACGCTTGTGTCTGGCCCGGGTCATCGATCGTACGACACTGATTCTGGATATTTTTGCCCAACGTGCCCGTACCTTCGAAGGTAAATTGCAGGTTGAGTTAGCCCAGTTGCAACATCTGGCGTCGCGCTTGGTGCGTGGCTGGGACAGCCTGGATCGACAAAAAGGCGGTATTGGCCTGCGTGGACCGGGTGAAACCCAGCTTGAAACTGACCGGCGCTTGCTGCGAGAGCGGGTCAAGGCTTTGCAAACCCGGCTGGCAAAACTGGAAAAACAACGTGAGCAAGGCCGGCGGGCGAGGCTTAGAGCTGAAGTGCCGGTTGTCTCAGTGGTTGGTTACACGAATGCAGGCAAATCTACGTTATTTAATCGCGTAACGAACGCCGAGGTGTATGCGGCCGATCAGCTGTTTGCTACGCTGGACCCCACCTTACGTAAATTGAAACTACAGGGCGTCGGTGAGATTATTCTGGCTGACACCGTAGGCTTTATCCGGCATCTGCCACATGATTTGGTTGCAGCGTTTAAATCAACCTTGCAAGAGACCCGTGATGCAGATTTACAACTGCACGTGGTCGATGTCGCGGATGCGCGTAAAGAACATAATATGCAACAGGTGGCGGCAGTTCTGGCTGAAATTGACGCCGATCAGCTACCTCAGCTACTGGTTTTCAATAAAATTGACCTGTTAGGGCAACCGCCACGTATTGAATATAATGAATATGGTCAACCGGCAGCGGTGTACCTGTCAGCCGCAACCGGCGAAGGTATCGAATTATTGCTACAGGCAATCGCAGTGCTATTGTCTGAGCGGTATATTGATGTCGCACTAAAGCTACCACCGCATCAGGCCGTATGGCGCGCTCGTTTTCATCAGCAGCATTGTATCGTCAGCGAGCAGTATGACGCTGAGGGTAATTGCGAAGTGACATTACGACTTAGCGAGTCCGCATGGCAACGCTGCGTGAAACAGTCTCAAGGTGTGTTGGAAAACTATATCGTCAGTGCGTCGGTTATTTGATACATTAACCCTTATTTTTGCAACTTAGAACGGAGTAGAGCATGGCTTGGAATGAGCCCGGCAACAACGGCAAGAAAGATAACGACCCTTGGAAGCAGGGCGGTCGTGAACAGGGCCCGCCTGATTTAGATGAGGTGTTTCGCAACTTTGGTAAAAAGTTCGGTGGCATTTTTGGTGGCGGCAAATCGTCATCAGGCTCCGGTAATGGCGGAGCGTCTGCAGCTGTTGTTCTGGTACTGATCGTTGCAGCCCTGGTGTGGGCTTTTAGCGGCTTTTATACCATACAGACCGCAGAGCGCGGCGTAATACTGCGTTTTGGTCAATATCACAGCGAAGTGACAGCCGGTATTCACTGGAAGCCAACTTTTATTGATACGGTAATTCCAGTAGACGTAGATGAAGTTCGCACCTTACGCACCGACGGCTTTATGCTGACACAGGATCAGAATCTGGTGCGGGTAACATTCGAAGTACAGTATAAAGTGCTGGATCCGATGTTATACCTGTTTTCGGTGACAGACCCAGACAACAGCTTAAAAGAAGCAACAGACTCTGCGCTGCGTTTTGTTATTGGTCATTCTATTATGGATGACGTGTTAACACGCGGGCGTGAAGTGGTCAGGCAAAATACCCGTGCCGAACTTGAAAGCATTATTGCACCCTACAAAATGGGCTTAAGCGTTGTGGATATTTATTTTCGCGATGCTCGTCCACCAGAAGAAGTTCGTGCAGCCTTTGATGATGCGATCGCCGCCCAGGAGGATCAGGACCGCTTTGTGAAAGAAGCTGATGCTTATGCCCGGGAAGTTGAACCACGTGCCCGTGGCCAGGTGAACCGTGTCATGCAGGAATCTGAAGCGTACAAGCAGCAAATTGTGTTGAAAGCACAAGGTGAAGTTGCCCGGTTTGAAAAGTTGTTGCCGGAATACCTGGCTGCGCCCAAAGTGACCCGCGACCGTATTTACCTGGAAACTATGGAGCAGGTATATAGCAACACTTCTAAAGTGCTGGTGGATGTTAAAAATGGTAATAACATTATGTACCTGCCGCTAGATAAAATGCTAAATCCGCAAAGTGGCAATAATGAACGGGGTAGTATGTCTGCACCAGCAACAACACCGCGAAATCAGCCGGACAGTATTAACACTGAGCCACGGCAGAATACTGCCCGTGGCAGTGAACCGCGCAGTGGCAGGGGGTAAGACATGAAGAATTTTCTGATAGGTATTGCAGTTGTACTGGCAATTATCGTGATCTCATCGTTATTTGTTGTACCGGAAGGACGGCGTGCAATCGTAATTCAATTCGGTAAAATCCAGGTCGATAGTGAGCAAAAAGTCCAGGTCTTTGCGCCTGGGTTGCATATCAAACTGCCATTTATCGAAGAAGTGAAAATGTTCGATGCCCGGGTACAAACGTTGGACGATCCGGCCGATCGCTTTGTAACCGCTGAGAAAAAAGACTTACTGGTCGATAGTTACGTTAAATGGCGTATTAAAGATTTCGGTGCCTACTTCGTGGCTACCCGCGGTGGTAATATGGCCCAGGCTGAAGACCGGTTGAAAGGTATAATTAACAATGGTCTGCGTTCAGAGTTTGGCTCGCGCACTATCCAGGAGATTGTATCCGGCGAGCGTACACAATTGATGGAAGGCGCCTTGTCACAGGTCGCTGCGTCAGCGGATGAGTTTGGTATAGAAGTCATCGACGTGCGGGTGAAGCAAATTAATTTACCGAATGAAATCAGCAGCTCCATTTTTGCCCGTATGCGCGCCGAACGTAAAGCCGTTGCTGACGAACACCGGGCACGGGGTCGGGAGCAGGCAGAGATAATCCGCGCTGACGTAGACGCCCGGGTAACGGTAATGCTGGCAGATGCCGAACGTAATTCGCGCACTGTCCGTGGTGAAGGTGATGCACTGGCGGCGAAAGTCTACGCCGATGCTTACAACAAGAATGCAGAGTTCTTTTCATTTGTCCGCAGTATGGAAGCGTACCGTAAAAGCTTTAACAGCAAAGATGATATCTTAGTTGTGCAGCCGGACAATGACTTCTTCCGCTATATGAAGTCAGATAAAGTACAGAACTAATCGCGTTTAACGTATGAAAGAGGCCCGAAAGGGCCTTTTTTATCGGCAAAAATGGTAATCGGGAGAGCGCCATGTACCAACAGTTTTATCAGCGTTTTTTGCAGGCTAACAGCGGTAAACAACACTTTGCCTGTCATTCTCACCACTACTGGCCAGATGTTACGCGGGATGCGATGCTGGAGTACTGGGATGACACGGCGCGCCTGGTGGATGACAAATGGCGTTATATCTTTGGCGAAAAAGTGCCGCAGACACAGCAACTCATTGCCGATATTCTGCAGTTGCCGCAGCCAGAGCAAATCGTATTTGCACCAAATACGCATGAGCTGGTAATGCGTTTACTGAGTTGTTTTGATCTGACCAAGCCACTGCGTATTTTAAGCACAGACAGCGAGTTCCATAGCTTCTCCAGGCAGGTTAAGCGGCTGGCGGAATACAGCAATGTGCAGGTCGATATTATACCTACTGAGCCCTTTGCCAGTTTCGAGCAGCGTTTTGCTGCCGCGGCTGCCCAGCAGCAGTACCAACTGATTTTTTGCAGCCAGGTGTTTTTCAACTCCGGCTATGCAATCGCAAATTTAACCCGCTTTGTACAGGACCTTGCGCAACACAGTGACGCCATGATTGTTATCGATGGTTACCATGGC
>JBFKFH010000108.1:0-10601 GCA_041618685.1 Rheinheimera sp. | reverse complement strand
TGGCTTTTGGCTGCCATAAACTGCATAACATGCGGCGGCGCAATATTGTGATTGCCTGCGGCGCGCTGTTGTTAGTGCTACTGCCAATGGCACCTCAGGCCGTAAAAGACGGGGATGACAATAAAGTCGCCGCCGCCATGTTGGTCGCGGCCAGAGCGCTGGCATTAACCAATGCCAGCTGCGATGCAGAATGCGCCGCGGGTCATATCGACAATATAACGGTCCAGCTGCGCGGCACCAACTTATCTGATGCGGAAGTTGAAGCCATGGTAAAAGATTTACTGGATAAATCAACGCTAAGCGAAGAACAACAGCAAACCGAACTTGCTAACGTAATGCGAGATATCCGCCAGTATCGGCAGCGGGCGGCAAATAACGCCACTGCAGAGCTGGCAAAATCGGTGACGCAACCACACACGGAATTGTCGCTGTGGCAAAGTCTGCAACGCTCTGACCACAGTGTTTTACTATGGCTGCAAGGTATTCTGGCTGATTTAGGTATCGGGTTTGGTTGGGCTATTGGCTATTTTACGCTGTTCATCAGTTGGAATAACGGCCAGACCATCGGCAAGAAGTTACTGGGAATGCGCGTTGTACAGCTGGACAACACCCCGTTGTCATTATGGGCCTCTTTTGGCCGCCAGGGTGGCTACAGTGCCGGCTTTGCTACCGGCTTACTGGGCTTTTTTCAAATTTACTGGGACCCAAACCGCCAGGCAATACAAGACAAAGTAGCCGATACGCTGGTGCTACGGGTATAGTGCATCGCGTAAACGCGTCAAGGGCGTTAATCATCTGAAGGATGCCGACAGGCTATGAGTCAGGCTAAACAAATTGCTGAAATTATCTTAAAAGGTTTTCGCCGCCACTTTGCCTTGTTTCAGGCGATAACCAGTAAAGCCAAACAACGTTTTGAACTGGCTGACTGGCGGGCTTTTCAACAGGACAGTTCAGAGCGGATCTCGTTTTACGATCAACGTGTCACCGAAGCCATCGCGCATCTGGCTGCTGAATTGCCATCGCAATGTTTAAACGAAACCCTGTGGCAGCAGGTTAAACAGCATTACCTGGAGTTTCTGGCCTTTCATCCGCAAGCCGAACTGGCCGAAACGTTTTATAACTCGGTGTTTTGTCAGCTGTTTGAGCGTAAATACTTTCATAATCAGAATATTTTTGTCGCATCAACCCTGAGCAAACAGCACTTGCCGGCGCCGATAGCTTCGGTGTACGACAGCTATTTCCCCGCCCAGGACGGTTTAAAGCAAACTATTCGTAACATTGTCTCCGGCTTTGGTTTTAATACGCCTTTTATTAACCTTGACCGCGATATCCGGCTGATTGTTAAAAGCTTTATGGCACACTCAAGCCATGGCCGTCATCCGGTATATCAGATCCGCTTTGATATTCTAAAATCGGTGTTTTACCGGAATAAAGCCGCTTACATCGTGGGCCGTGCGGTTACGCCAGATGGGCAACAACCTTTTATTATTCCGCTACTGCACCGTGAAGGCGCGGGATTATTTATTGATACGCTGGTCACTGACGCCCAGCAAATGACGATTATTTTTGGCTTCTCCCGCGCCTATTTTATGGTCGATACGCCCGTGCCATCTGCGCTGGTACACTTTCTGCGCGAACTGCTGCCGCACAAAACGCTGGCAGAGCTGTATGCGTCGATAGGCCTGCATAAACAAGGCAAAACTGAGTTTTATCGTGAGCTGCTCAACCACCTGGCGAAAAGTAATGATCAGTTCGTCGCTGCACCCGGCGTTCGGGGCATGGTAATGATGGTGTTTACTCTGCCATCTTTCCCTTATGTTTTTAAGGTGATACGCGACAAATTTGCGCCCAGCAAAGAGTTTGGCCGCGATACAGTGAAAGCTCGCTATTTTCTGGTAAAAAAGCATGACCGGGTTGGCCGCATGGCCGATACGCTGGAATACTCCTATGTTGCGCTGCCCAAAAACCGCTTTTCAGCAGATTTGCTGACTGAACTACAACAGGTTATTGGCGACTCGCTCAGTATTGAAGATGATTTGGTAGTTATTAAACACCTGTATATTGAACGTCGGATGATCCCGCTGAATTTGTATCTGGAACAGGCCAGCGATGAAGAAAAAGCCCATATCATGGACGACTACGGCAAAGCGATTAAAGAAATGCTAGCTGCCAATATCTTCCCCGGTGATATGTTATTGAAGAATTTTGGCGTTACCCGGCATAAGCGGGTGGTATTTTACGACTACGACGAAGTGCAATATATGCTGGACGTGAACTTTCGCAGCTTCCCCAAAACAGACAATTACGAAGATGCGCTGTTTGCCGAGGGCACAGTCTGTGCCGCGCCGGGTGATGTTTTTCCTGAGCAGATCGCCACCTTTGTGACACCGCAGCCGCAGATCCGCGAGTTACTGTTTAGCCGCCACCCGGAGCTGCTGGATGCAGCCTACTGGCGGCAAAAACAGCAAAATGTACGCAGTGGTGTGGTAGAGGATATCTTCCCCTACCCTGATACCATTCGCTTTTACCATCAATATCAGCACGACTACATTATAAATTGATACCCAATTTGCCAGACTGATTATAAGGATGCTTTAGCATGGCGGCACCAAGACACCAAGGTAGCAACACGACTGACGGCGTAACAATGACGGCTCAGCAGGTTGCGCAGAACTTGCCTGCTCGAACACGGTCATGTCATAAAGGCGACTTTGGTCATGTTCTGATAGTTGGTGGCGATAGAGGCTTTGGCGGTGCAGCTATTATGGCGGCTCAAGCAGCCGTACTATGCGGTGCTGGCTTGGTCAGTTTATTCACCCGATCGCAGCATGTCAGTGCAATGCTATGTCGTCAGCCAGAAGTCATGGTGCATGATGAAAATTTGAATGAGTTAATGCAGCGTTCAACGGTAATAGTTATTGGCCCAGGGTTAGGCTTGCAGAGTTGGGGACTGACATTACTGGAACAAGTACTAGCCTGTGAAAAGCCGATGCTGCTAGATGCAGACGCGCTGAACTACCTGGCTGGATTAGACCAAACAAAGCAGCAAAAACTAAAACGTGACAACTGGATACTGACGCCACACCCGGGCGAGGCCGCACGGTTACTTGGTTGTAATACAACTACCATTGAGCAACACAGAAGTAACTCCGCGCGCCAATTGCAAAAACGTTTTGGCGGTACCATTGTGTTAAAGGGGCGTAATAGCCTGATTTGCGGTCCAAAGCAGCAGCTGACCCAGCTTGATTGTGGTAATCCCGGCATGGCCAGCGGTGGTATGGGCGATGTATTATCGGGCATAATTGGTGCACTGGTTGCTCAGGGCTTATCCGGATTTGCCGCAGCCAGCACCGGAGCGTGGCTGCATAGTACTGCAGCGGACAAACAAGCTGAACTTCAGGGCGAGCGAGGGCTGTTAGCGACAGCTATACTACCGCAGCTCGCTTTATTGCTTAACAAAGTTGACTAACAAATGAAAATTTATGTAGATGCGGATGCCTGCCCGGTCGTGATAAAAGACATTCTGTTTCGCGCGGCTGAGCGCCGGCAAATTCAGACTATTTTAGTAGCGAATCAATTAATTAGAGTGCCGCCGTCGCGTTTTATCAGCGCGCTGACTGTGTCCAGCGGCTTTGATGAAGCCGACAATGAAATTGTGCGCCGCTGTGAAGTTGGCGACTTGGTGATTACCGCAGATATTCCGTTGGCCGCAGATGTGTTAGCCAAAGGCGGGCACGCGCTAAACCCGCGCGGCGAGTTGTATAGTACCGAAACCATCAAACAAAAACTGACGATGCGCGATTTTATGGACACCCTGCGCGGCAGCGGCGTTCACACCGGAGGCCCGCCACCGCTGAACCAGAGTGACCGCCAGGCCTTCGCCAATCAGCTTGATACCCTGCTGCAACGGTATCTATCTCGCTAAGTGACACAGCATATCCATTCTCTCAGGCGCTGAGCATTCGTGGCTGCGGCAAAGCCTGCCCACCTATTCCTGCTGATCTGGCCAGCCCGACAACGACAATGCTGATTTAAACCGCAAAACCTGCGCCGATACCGGATCAGTAAAACACAGTGATTGCGCCAGCAATTGTAACGGCTGCTCAAACTGTGGCGGCTGTTTAGGTTGCAGTACCGGGTAATACTTATCGTGCAGTATGGGCATACCCAGGCTAAGCATATGCAAACGCAGCTGGTGGGTTTTACCACTGTGCGGGGTAAGCTGAAATAAACCGCAGTCCGCTGTTTTATCTATCAATGTGATATCTGATATGGCGTTGATATCACCAGGCACAATCGCATTAATAAAACGTGGCTGGCTTTTTTCTATACGGTTGGCGATGTGCCAGTGCACGGGTAAGTTAGCCCTTGCAGCTGCAGCGGTTAACTTCGCAACAGCAAGATAGTGTTTTTGCACGGCCGCAGTGCTAAACAACTGATAATACGCCGGCCGGCTGTGGCTGTTCAGTGAAAACAGCACGACGCCGGCAGTTTCCCGATCCAACCGGTGCACCGGCACAATATCATCTATACCGGTTTGCCGTTTAAGCCGCGCTAACAGGCATTCGTTTACATATTCACCACCTGGGGTAACCGGTAAAAAATGCGGTTTATCTGCCACTAAAATATGTTCATCCTGATACAGGATCCGATGCGCAAACGGAATAACCGGCTCGGTGGCCACTTCGCGGTAATAACACAACCGTTTGCTGGGCATAAAAGGGCTATGCACGGTAATGGCTTCTCCGCCAAACCAATGCACCTTGCCCTGCGCAATGCGTTCCTGCCAGACCGCAGGCGCAATATACGGAAACTGACAACACAGAAACTCAAGCACGGTATGCCAGCCGTTATTGATAGCGGGCAAGGTAATTTCAGAGGCTTGTGTAGCAATTGACACTGTTACCACCGGTCAGACAAAGAAAAGCAGTTTATCATAATACACAATGACCAATGGCAGGTCCGCACCCAACAGTCGGATTGCGGTCTTGGTAAAACCAGTTAGAATAGCGCCCTGTTTACCTCTAGCACTGGCCTTTCAACTTGTCACACCATAACTCTGTTCTGGCCCTGCGGGCCAAAGAGCTGGCTAAAGCCACCCGGGTGTTTAATGCCCGTGGCAGCAAAGTAACGCGCTGCGGCAATTGCCTGCTGCCACAATCAGCCTGCATTTGCTCAGGTCGCCCTTCGGTACGCAGTAATAGTGCATTTTGTTTTATTATGTACACCGGCGAGTGCTATAAGCCCAGTAATACCGGCCGTATTATTGCCGACGTGATTAGCGATAATCATGCTTTTGTCTGGGACAGAACCCAACCTGATGCCACACTGCTAGCGCTGCTGGCTGATCCGCAGTATGTCCCCATCGTCGTGTTTCCGCAGCAATATGCTGAGCCCGACCGCTGTATTGACAGCCCGCTGCAGTTAAGTGCAGTGCAAGCTGGCAAAACGCCTCTGTTTGTGATGCTGGATGGAACCTGGCGCGAGGCGAAAAAGATGTTTAAAAGCCCTTATCTGGCGAGCCTGCCGGTACTGGGCATTCAACCGGCTCAGGCGTCAAACTATCAGCTGCGCGAAGCGGCTCACTTACACCAGTTATGTACCGCTGAAGTAGCGATTGAAATACTCAAACTGGCGCAGGACCACACTGCTGCCAGTGCACTGGCCGGATACTTCGCCCAGTTTCGCCAGGCCTATATTGCCGGCAAACCCCATCTGACGTTGCTTGCCCCCTGAGCTATCTGATCAACGCCAGCTGTCGCCTGATGTAGCCGGTTAATCCGGCACCTGCATTTACACAGCAAGGGCTATCGCCCGACAATTACTGACACCTCTGCCCCGGATTTTCATCCGGTCGTCCAGCCATCGCCAGCAAAACGCCGCTGGTCATATATACTGATGGTCAGTCTATCCGCCGGGATCTATTATGCCGTTAGTCAGCCTGCAGCAATTGTTACGCTTTAATTTATATTACTGGGCCGCAATTTTAACCCTGGGTTTACTCAGCTCCTGGCATAGCACTGTGCTGCATGCAAAAGTTTTTGAATGGCGTTATCTACCAATGATGCTGGCCAGCGAGCTGGTTGCCATGTTGCTTACCGCCATGGTGATAATGTGGTCATACAAGCGCATGCAGCAACAGTTTTTCGCCAGCTGGCAATTACTGTTCGGCGTTGGTGTGGTGGCCGCAATTTACATACCAGCTGAAAATGCATTCTGGATGCTATTGTGGGACGAAAAAGTTATTGATTTACGCATGTTAATTGGCAACCTCGATACCTCGGTGCTGGCGTTTTTTGTCTGGACCGCCTGCTACTTAACGGTGCTGATATATCAGCAGCAACTGGCTCGGGTAGCAGAAACCAACCGGCTCAGCCATAAAATTCAGCAACTTGAGCTGCAAGCGTTAAGCCATCAGCTAAACCCGCACTTTACCTTTAATGCGCTAAACTCCGTGTGCGCGCTGATAGAAACCGGCCGCTATGACGATGCAGAAACCATGTCGGAGCAACTGGCGACATTTTTACGTTATTCATTGAGCAAATCGCCTGACAGCCTGGTGCAACTTGCCGATGAGCTGTCGGCGATTAATGCCTATCTGCAGCTGCAAAAAACCCGCTTTGGCGACAAATTAAAAGTAAACTGGCAAATCGATGAGTCGTTAAAACAACAACGTATACCGGCTCTGTTACTGCAACCTTTGATCGAAAACGCGATAAAGTACGCAGTAGCTACCCGTAAGCACGGGGCAACAATCACCATTTTCGGCCAGCGCCAGCAGAACAGTTTGCATTTAAGCATTACCGATGACGGCCCCGGCTCAGAACTGCAGGCCAACAGTGGCGGCTCGGGTGTCGGCCTGACCAATATTCGTAACCGGTTGCTACAGCATTTTGGCGATCAGGCCCGGCTTGATATTGGTGCCAGCCCGCAAGGTTTTAAAGTGGATATTTGTATTCCGTGGCAGGCCGCATAATGACAGGTACTGCTGATAACTTGCGGTTGCAGAATTTCTGGTACTGGCACTTATTGTATTGGTTAAGCTACCTGCTGGTGAAATACATTCATTTGGCGGTATTGGTACCGCTACAAAATGAAGCCAGCTGGCCGTATCTGTGGATCTACACACTGGTCACACTAATCAATATCGTTGTGACCGGTTTGCTTGGGCAGCATGAACTGCAGCAACAACGGACGTTGCTGCACCAGCTACGGCGACTACTTTTGGTGCTGGTGCCGCTGTGGTTGGGCATGGTGGTACTGCGGCAGAGCCTGATCATGTCCTACGCCTCAGATTCGATGGCCGAGCTGACATCGTTGCTAAAATATTTTGTCGCCTTTAGCTTAGTGTTATTGCCGCTGG
Source organism: Rheinheimera sp. (assembly GCA_041618685.1). Taxonomy (GTDB): domain Bacteria; phylum Pseudomonadota; class Gammaproteobacteria; order Enterobacterales; family Alteromonadaceae; genus Alishewanella. The sequence continues at coordinate 3,238 of JBFKFH010000108.1, read as the reverse complement.
CGGGCTGGCTGGCGGTTTTTATGTTGATAAAAGCCAATCAACTGCACTACAGCAGCTTTTTGCAACAGCAGGAACTGTCCAGAAAAGCGCGGCAGGCCAGGCTAAAAGTGCTGCGCTATCAGCTAAACCCGCATTTTATGTTTAATACGCTAAATGCGCTGAATGCGCTAATAGTACAGCGTAACGGTGCCGCGGCTGAGCAGCTGATTGAGCAGTTATCGACTTATTTACGGCATTCGCTGAAGAATCAACATGACCAGTTTATCCCGTTGCAACAAGAGCTGGATGCCCTGTCTGCTTACATGGCCATTCAGCAGGTCCGCTTTGGTGAACGCCTGCAACTGCGCTGGCAGCTACCCGCTGAGTTGCCGGCATTACGCTGCCCGCCATTGTTATTACAGCCACTGGCAGAGAATCTGATCCAACACAGTGTGGCAGAAAGGGCCGGCACGGTTAAACTTGAAATAAACCTGCAGCTGAACCACGACGATATCCAAATTACGCTGGCACAGGCTGGCGCCAGCGCCGACGCAGGTTGGCCCAGCCAGACGCAACCTCGAAACTTACTGAACCTGGCCGAACGTTTGCAGTTATTGTTTGGCAATAATGGCAGGCTTACACTAAGCCTCAGTGCTACAGGTTTTTACAGCCAGTTAAACTTACCCAAGGAGGCGCTGGATGACGGCACTTAAAGTCATTATTGCAGATGATGAACCGCTGGCTATCAGCAACTTAAAAGCCAAACTTGCGGTGTATCCGAACCTGGAGATTGTCGAATGCTTTGACAACGGTGATGATACGCTGAGTTTCTTACAAACCGCTACCGATATCGATCTGGTATTCCTCGATATCCAAATGCCCGGCATCAAGGGTATTGAAATACTCAAACAGGCAGCAAAGGCGTCGGCGATGACCAAACCACTGTTTATTCTGGTCACCGCCTATGAGCAGTTTGCTTTTCCGGCTTTTGAACACTTTGCGTTTGATTACCTGTTAAAACCGGTGTCGCGGCAGCGTCTGGCGCAAACCCTGCTTGACGCCAGAACTGCGCTCGATAAACAACCACTTCAGCCGCTGCCGGCGTTGGGCACCAAGTTAACGTTTAAAACAGGGGCCTCGACACTACTGTTGGACGATGTAGAAATTCTGTTGATAGAAGCCGCTGGTAATTACATGTGCATTCACACGCTTAGTGAAACTGTCGTGATCCGCGAGACGATGAAAGAGCTACTGCACCGTCTACCGCCGCAGTTTGTGCAGGTGCATCGCTCAATACTATTGAATCTGCACCATGTGCATAAGCTGCAGCCACATAATAATGACTATCAGTTTATTCTTAGCAACGGCAAGCTGGTAAACGCCTCGCGCCGCTACAAGATAAACTGGGCAGATCAACTCACCGCGTTAACGCACAGTTAAATACCCCTCTTATCCCCGTCTGGCGTCAGCTTGTCACTTGGTAACAACGGCGCCACCGTTTACCCCAACGCAGCGGAACCAGACCTTTTGCCCTGCCACAATGACGTTATGGCAAACGCCATATGTTCAACAACAGAGGGCAGCACAATGAAAACAGCACTTTTATTCGCAGTATCTCTGGCCAGTGCCAGTGTGGCAGTATCCGTCGCCGCAGATGACTATGTACCAAACGGCTATATTCATAAAGCTTTGGTCGAAGTATGTTCTGAAACCGCTGATGATGACCGCGTCGGTTTACATAAAACGTTGCGTCAGCATCGTCTAAGCAAACAAAATGCGGTAGAAAAAGTGGTATGTAATGGTAAAGCACTGATGGATTTTGCCCGCGCTAACCAGGCAATTAATGTCACAGCAATGCTGCAACCCTATGAAGACCGAATTAAAGGTCGGGTAACGATTAAAGATGTCGCCGCCGCGCCTAACTAACCTCCATTACAATAATCAGTATGACGGGACTGTCCAACTTGGCCAGTCCCGTTCTGTTGCCTAATCTGCCGCAGTGTCTAACGGCGCAAAGCTCTTCACTAACTGGTCCACCGCCAGCATTTGCTGTAAGTAATCTTCCAGCTTCGCCAGTGGCAAAGCACAGGGACCATCACATTTTGCCTGATTCGGCTCCGGATGAGCTTCTATAAACAACCCGGCTAACCCCAGTGCCATGCCTGAGCGGGCAAGTTGCGCCGCCTGAGCCCGCCGGCCATCGGCTGAGCTTTCCCGGCCGCCGGGTTTTTGCAATGCATGGGTGGCGTCAAAAATAACCGGCCCATATTGCTTCATTTCGTCCATACCCAGCATATCGACGATCAGGTTGTTATAGCCAAAACAACTGCCCCTTTCACACAAGATGACCTGCTCATTACCGGCCTCTTTAAATTTGGTAATGATATGCCGCATTTCATGGGCAGCTAAAAACTGCGGCTTTTTCACGTTAATAACGGCACCGGTTTTTGCCATTGCGACGACTAAATCGGTCTGGCGCGCCAAAAATGCCGGCAACTGAATAACATCTACCACTTCTGCCACCGGGGCGGCCTGGTGCGGCTCGTGTACATCGGTAATTAGCGGCACATTGAACGTGCGCTTAATTTCTTCAAATATTCTTAATCCCTCTTCCATACCGGGGCCACGGTATGAATGCACTGACGAGCGGTTGGCTTTGTCAAAAGACGCTTTAAAGACATAGGGGATGCCCAGTTTGCTGGTCACTTCTACATAGTGCTCGGCGATGCGCATGGCTAAATCCCGCGACTCCAACACATTCATGCCACCAAAAAGTACAAACGGTAAATGGTTGGCTACCTCAGTAGTCCCCACCTGTATGATTTGCCCAGTCATAGTTTTTCCATAGTTATTTATTCAAGTAAACGCATGCTGGTTTCAGCTCAGAATGCGGTTAAAAATACCGGTTGCTTAGTTATCGCTACCCGTAGCACTAACCCTAACCAACCCAACGCGCCGAGGAAACATATCCAGCGTATTGCCGCAGTGCGGCCCTTAAATGCCATTACACCCAGCGCAATATAAGCCAATACCGCGAGAAACTTCTCCGTCAACCACGGATTAACGAACGGATATTGTTGCAAAGTGAGCATTAACATTACCGCACTGAGTAGCAGCAATGTGTCAATTACATGCGGCGCTATTTTGAAAAACTTGGTTTGCAGTACTGCCGCCGGCTTTAAACTCATGGCGAAACGCACCAACAGAAAACTGACACTCAGCACAACCATCAGCAGGTGAAAATGCTTATAAGCCATAT
>JBFKFH010000107.1:0-10641 GCA_041618685.1 Rheinheimera sp. | reverse complement strand
TATGTAGTAGAACGTAACGGAGCAGAGAAAATGACTTTTACTTCTAAAGCTGAAGCCGATGCTTATGACAAAATGCTTGATATTGCCGATGAGCTAAACCGCTTTCTGGCGACTAGTACATTGGTAGCCGACGAGCAGCTGACAGAAGCGCTGGCACTGTATATGGCGCAGCAAAAAGACGAGTTGCTGGTGGCTTTGGGGGCAAAGAAACCTGCTGCAAAAGCTGACAAGACACAAAAAGTAGAAAAGTCAGCCAAAACAAAAATTAGTGCAGTAGAGCAGGCCGCTTAAGCGGCCGTTTTTTTACTATGCCAGTAGGCGTTCAGATCTGCTTTTACCTCAGGTAACAGCAGATACAGCGCAAGTATATTGGGCACTGCCATTAAAAATATCATCGAGTCGATAAAGTCAAATACGGCCATCATATTGGGTACTGCACCAATAGAAACCACCAGACAAAACAGCACTTTATACAGATGCGTTAAATACTGATTATGCCCAACCAGATAGCGCCATCCGGTCAAACCGTAGTAAGACCAACTGATAACGGTAGAAAAACCAAATAGTAGTAAGGCAACCATCAGCACCCAAGGAAACCAGCTAAATACCGAGGCAAAAGCGCCTGAGGTAATTTGCACACCATCCAACCCGGGGGTCTGGTATGCACCGGTCAAAATAATTACCAGCGCGGTAATGGTGCAAATAACGACAGTGTCGATAAAGGGTTCTAGCAAGCCGACAAAGCCCTGACTCACCGGGTTTTTAACTTGAGCAGCGGCATGCGCAATAGGGGAGGAGCCGATACCCGCTTCGTTTGAATACGCGGCACGGCGAAAGCCCTGAATCAGCACACCGATAAAACCGCCGTAACCTGCTTCCGGCGTAAAAGCACCTTGGATAATAAGCCATATAGCTGCCGGAATAGCACTGGCATGCGTTGCCATTACAATTAATGCTGCCAGCAGATAAATTCCGCACATTAACGGCACCAGCCGGCTGGTTACCTTGGCAATGCTTTTTAGCCCTCCGATGATAACGGCAGCCACCAACAACGCATAAATACCACCAAACAGCCAGGCATTGTCAAAGCCGGTTACTGTTTTTACCTGCACAAAGCCCTGATTTACATGAACAAAGCCGGCTGAGCCAAAAATAACAAAAACAGAAAAAGCCATCGCCAGAATACTGCCAATTACAGGCAGATTGTACTTATCCAGAGCGGCCTTTATGTAATACATCGGGCCTCCAGATACGCTGCCATCCGCGTTCAGCTGCCGGTACTTTACCGCCAGGGTACATTCGACAAACTTCGTTGACATACCAAGCAGGCCTGCGACTATCATCCAAAAAGTTGCACCAGGTCCACCCAGGCTAATCGCCACTGCTACGCCGGCAATATTGCCGGTGCCAACCGTCCCTGATAATGCGGTACTTAACGCCTGAAATGGCGTAATTTCACCTTTAGCACCGACACGCTGATTGCGCTTAAGTAAACTGATGGCGTGACCAAACCCCCTGACGTTAATAAAGCCTAAGTAGCAAGTGAACACCAAAGCGCCGCTGACCAACCAGATCAACACCATGGGTATGCTGACGCTGTTTATTTCAAAGGCATAAAACACCACAGCGGCTAACTGTGACGTCAGACTTTCAAAGACATGTTGAAAAGAAAACTCACTATTCATCTTATTATTCAGCAGTATGGACGGCCAATTACTGTTGCCAGACTACTGTGTTATTCAACTGGAAACAAGAATTTATCGTCTGGATATCGCCCAGATTGTGCTAATGACGCTTTACTCTTATGCTAAGCGAAGGCGCAGCAAGGAAAACAATGTATGCCAACACCGAATTCGCATAGCCATCGGCATAATCACATGCACGGACATAGCCATGGTCATCATAGTGAAAGCAGTAATATTGCGTTGGCATTTTGGCTGAATTTTGGCTTTGCGCTGCTGGAAATTGTTGGGGGACTGTTAACCAATAGCGTCGCTATTATAGCCGATGCAATTCATGATTTAGGTGATAGTCTGGCAATTGCGTTTGCCTGGTTTGCCAGCAAGGTCGCGACCAAACAGCCGACGCAGCGATACAGTTATGGCTACCGGCGCTGGTCATTATTATCGGCGTTGCTCAGTGGAGTTATCTTACTACTGGGTTCAGCCTGGGTATTATCAGAAGCCATCCCACGTTTATGGCAGCCTCAGTTGCCGCACACCGGTGGTATGTTTGTACTGGCATTATTAGGTATTGCGGTAAATGGCGTGGCAGTATTAAGGCTACGCGGCGGCAAAACTCAAAACGAAAAAGTTCTGAGCTGGCATTTGCTGGAAGATGTATTGGGTTGGGTCGCAGTGTTGCTGGGGGCAATATTAATGTATTTTACCGGCTGGGCCTGGATTGACCCGGTGCTGTGTATCGGCTTTACGCTGTTTATATTATTGAATGTTATAAAAAGTTTGCAACAAACCCTGGCGCTGTTTTTGCAGGTGAGCCCTGATCCTGCGTTGCAACAACAAATTACTGCACAACTTAGCGCATTGGATTTTGTAAAATCTGTGCACCATCTGCATTTGTGGTCACTTGATGGCGAGCGACATGTACTGACCATGCATATTGAAATTGCCACGCCATCCGAGCTGGCACAACAGTTGGTATACAAGCAGCGTATTGCTCAGCTGCTGGCACCTTTTGAGCTGAGCCATACTACGGTGGAGTTTGAAATAAGCGGTGAAGCCTGCCGCGATGCTAAATCTTAAAGGCAGCAAGCTGCCTTTAAGATTATTGGCTATAACCGGGTAAAAATTGGGCCAGCTTGCCAATAGCAGAGGCAAGCTGATCTTTGTGAGGTAAAAATACAATCCGAAAATGGTCAGGTTCAGGCCAGTTAAAAGCGCGGCCATGTACCAGCAGTACTTTATGCTGACGCAAAAAGTCCAGCACAAACAGCTCATCATCTTTGATGCGGAATTTTTTGCGGTCAATTTTAGGGAATAGATACATGGCGCCTTTTGGCCGCATGCAGCTAATGCCGTCAATTTGAGTTACTAATTTATGTGCTAAGTCCATTTGCTCATAAAGTCGGCCGCCGGGCACCACCAACTCGTTAATACTCTGGTAGCCGCCAAGCGCAGTTTGTACTGCATGTTGGCAAGGTACATTGGCGCAAAGTCGCATCGAAGCAAGAATATTTAACCCTTCAATATAATGCCGTGCTAACTGTTTAGCGCCGGATATAAACAACCAGCCAACGCGAAAACCCGCGATGCGGTAATTTTTCGACAAACCGCCAAACGTTAACATAATTAAATCATCAGCCAGTGAGGCGGTACTGACATGTTCAGTGCCGTCATATAGCACTTTGTCGTAAATCTCGTCGCTTAACACTACCAGTCGATGCTCGCGGGCAATGTTAAGTAATTGCAGTAAAAAAACCTTGTCGTACACTGCTCCTGTCGGATTATTCGGGTTTATCAATACAATAGCTTTGGTTTTTTTACTGATTTTCGCTTTGATATCATCAAGATCTGGGTACCAGTCTTGTTGTTCGTCACAACGATAATGCACAGCTTTGCCGCCAGCCAGATTAACTGCCGCCGTCCACAGCGGGTAATCCGGCGACGGCACCAGCACTTCATCACTATTGTTTAACAGCGCCTGCAATGACATTAAAATCAGTTCAGACACACCGTTACCAATATAAACGTCATCGGCATCTGCGCCCTTAATGCCGCGTTGTTGGTAATATTGTGCCACGGCAACACGGGCAGGGTAGATCCCCTGTGAATCTGAGTAACCTTGTGCAGTAGGTAAGTTGTGGATCACATGCTTAAGTATTTCGTCTGGGGCTTCAAAGCCAAACGGTGCCGGATTACCGATATTGAGTTTTAATATGCGATGACCTTCTTCCTCCATACGTTTGGCTTCCTGTGCGACAGGGCCCCGGATGTCATAACAGACTCCGTCTAATTTTGTTGAGCGCTCGATGGGTTTCATAACAACGACCTTAATCTCTCCGTTTTACACGTCCAGACAGCTAAATTGCTGAGATACACTGTTTTCACACAACTGCGGCCGGTTTGCAATGCATGCAGTGCGGTTTTAAGAAAAAAATCTGCAAAAAAGTTTTTCGTCGTATAAATTCAGCGATGCAGGTAAAATAGCGTGGTCTCAATGCGAAAAACGGGTTACTGACATAGCAGAACAGCTACTCGGATAAGTAACCAACAGGTGATCGATGTTATTGAAAAAAATCAGTATTTTGCTTTTCTGGCTCGGTGTTTTTGTTGCAGCACTGAGTCCTTTCACTGAGCTGGAGCCTGTTAAACAACTGGATTCACTGGAAGAATGGCAAAAACCAAGCCGGTTAACGGCGTTGAGCCAGGCTGAGCAAAATAAAGTGCTGCAGCGCTTAGCGTATACGCAGCCTTTACCTGGCTTTACTGCGCTGCCAGATTTTAGCCAAATAAGAGATACCACGGAGAAAAAACGCGAGTTTTTTAATTATCTGCGGCCTTATGTGCAGCGGGAAAATGCCCGCCTACGCTCGCTGCGTCAGCAATTGCTAGATATTCAACAGAAAAAGCAAAAAGGTATGCGGGTATCACTGAATGAATATGCCTTTTTATATAGTCTGTATGATGAATTTCGCATGGATGTTGTTGAAACTGACGATAGCATGTTGGTCGAGCTACTTAAACGGGTCGATATTATCCCGGAAACGCTGGTTTTAATGCAGGCTGCAAATGAGTCGGCCTGGGGCACCAGCCGTTTTGCGGTGGAAGGCTATAATTTTTTTGGTCAGTGGTGTTTTCGTGAAGGCTGCGGCCTGGTGCCGCAGTCACGGGTTGAAGGCGAATACCATGAGGTCGCTAAGTTTGACAGTCCGTCAGCCAGTATCAACAGCTATTTTTATAACCTCAACACTTTCCATACTTATGAGCCACTGCGACAGATCAGGGCGCGATTACGGGCAGAAGGCAAACCGGTGCGCGGTGAACTTCTTGCTGCCGGCCTTGGGTCCTATTCGGAACGCGGTGAAGAGTATATCGAAGAAATCAGCGGTATGATCCGCTTCAACCGTAAGCTGCTGGACGACTGATATGCGTTATGTCCTAATATTGATGCTGCTGTTATCGGCACCGGCATCGGCTGATTTGCTGCTGAGCTATGCCGGCTTTTATAACCGGATGAAAAAGCTACAGCAGCCAGAGTATAGTGATATCACGTTGGCATTTGCACTAACAGAGGTAAACAGTAAGCAGGCATGCAAGTTTTATAGCCTCAAGCTTATTAGCGATCAGCATAATATTACGGTGGATGTTGCCGGGAATGGCGAAGTGAATTTGCCGTTTGATGAGGCATTAAAAAACAGTAATGCTACGCTGGAGATTTTACAGGCAGATAACGTTGCACCATGCCAGGTAGAGTTCCGTTTGCGCTCCCGCATGCGTCTGGCCCCGGATTTAACGCTGCAGGTACTACAACATTACCGGCGCCAGTTTGAGCTGTTACTGGACGATATGGCGGGTATAAGTAAATACTGGTTACCAAAGGTAAAGGGCGTGATTGTGCAGTTTCCTACACCGGTCACGACACCTGCATTGTCTGAAACTGTCGCCGCTGCCACACTATGCGCCGCGAACCGGTGTCTGATTAACCTCAGCGATACACTACCTGAACAGGCGACATGGCTGTTTAGCCAACGGCCTGATTACCTACTGCCATTACTGGACAGCAGCGCTGACTAAACGCAGTCAACGCTGTTGTGTGTTAGCTCAGTGCAATGATCTGCACATCACGCGGTTGCTCTGCATCATCGTCTGTGTCGAGTAAACCTACGGGCACCGTCGGCACACTTTCTTTATCAAAGGCCGTGTCGCCTTCACTCAGTGCGGTGTCCTTACTCAGACCGGCAAAGTTAAACAGGTTCTTGTCTATCATGTGTGATGGCACAATGTTTTGCATCGCCTGAAACATAGTTTCAATACGCCCAGGAAAGCGTTTGTCCCAATCCTGCAGCATCTCTTTAACTACCTGCCGTTGCAGGCCATCCTGTGAACCACACAAATTACATGGAATTATTGGAAATTGCCGTGCGACTGAATATTTTTCAATATCCTTTTCCCGGCAATAAGCCAGCGGTCTGATAACAATATGTTCACCGTTATCACTAACCAGTTTGGGGGGCATGGACTTCAATTTGCCACCGTAAAACATATTCAAAAACATGGTTTCGAGCATATCGTCGCGGTGATGACCCAGTGCAATTTTGGTCGCGCCCAATTCGTTAGCTGTGCGGTATAAAATGCCTCGACGTAGCCGTGAGCATAGTGAACAGGTTGTTTTACCTTCAGGGATCTTCTCTTTTACAATGGCATAGGTATCTTCAGTAACAATGCGAAAATCTACCCCTATACCGCTAAGGTAGGTTGGCAATACCTCTGCAGGAAAGCCAGGCTGTTTTTGATCAAGATTTACTGCGACGATGGAAAAGTTTATTGGAGCAGATTGCTGTAAATTCAATAAGATATCGAGCAATGTATAGGAGTCTTTACCGCCGGATAAGCACACCATTATTTTGTCGCCTTCTTCAATCATATTGAAGTCAGCTATAGCCTGTCCTACACCACGGCGCAGGCGTTTATGCAATTTGTTCAGATTGTATTGGGCTTTGGCTTGCGCTGCGTGAGTCATAAAACAAATGTACCACTAGTAAAAATGGCGCACATTATAGCTAAGCAGGCGCCAATACCAAAGCGATGTGACGGCAAATATTAGTCTTTCTGTAACGGGCAGACAAAATCAGCCGGTTTAACCGCCAGAACGTCGCAATCCAGTCGGTCGATTACATGCTCTGCGGTGTTGCCAATAATAGCGGCTGATAAACCGGTACGGCCAATGGTACCAATGACCACCATTTCGGCATCCAGTTTTTCTGCCATCGCCGGTAAAACATCTTCCGGCATACCTTCTTCTACATGGCAATTTTCATTTCCAATAGCAAACTGCTTAGCAAGGGCTGACACAGAGGACAGATGGTGGTGTTTCATGGTGCTATTGTATTCTTGTGGACTAAATTCAGGAATTTCGATGGCAATATTGACCGGTGTCCCGGGGTAGGCGTTAACCAGATGGGTTTGCGCTGATAGCATGCTTGCCATTCGCTGCGCCATCGTAATAACCCGCTGATTAAGTGACTGATGATGTTCCTGCTCACTGCCGGCATGAACGGCGGCGATAATATTGCCTTGCTGTGGCCAGTCATGATCTTTTACCAGTAATACCGGGCAAGGGCACTTGCGCAGAATATGCCAGTCAGTTGGGGTGAAAATCATCGATTTGAGTACATCATGATCATGGGTACCTTTTATCACCAGATCATAGTTTTCTTCCAGCACAGCTAGTACTACCGCTTCAAAAGGCCGGTTGTGCCAGACCACCTTCATATCGACGTTAACACCGCCGGCACGCGGTGCGGCCAGATAATCGCTGATCCACAATTCGCGGTCTTTTATGACTGCCTGGCGCATAGATTCACGCTCTTCGCCCGACAGCATCGTTGTCATTTCATAGGAAAAATCGTACACCGCTAAAAAAGCCGTGAGTTTACCCCCTTGTAACCGCACCAGTTCAATAGCCCTATTCAGCGCCTTTTGCTGCTCGACATTAGGATCTAACACGACTAATACATTTTCGTAGGCTGACATAAGCAATTCCACCTTTAAACACTTGCATTAAGTGTAGTCAAAATAACGTGGCTTGCCTGTGTCTTACTTGCGCTAGCACAAAGAATGATAAGTTATCAGCCACACTGTGCGGTTAGCGCCGCCAGCCTGGAAAGTGCCGGTTTATCAATAATGCTGATCAGTTTGCCATTTACTGCTATCAGTTGGTCTTTATCAAGCTTCGTCAGCAGACGGCTTATCGTTTCAACGGTAAGGCCCAGATAATTGCCAATATCGCGGCGTGTCATTGTTAGGCGAAATTCAGAATCAGACAGCCCCCGGTGACCGAAACGCTGCGCCATCTGTGACAAAAAGGCCGCAAGCTTTTGTTCAGCGGTTTTACGGTTGAGCAGCAGCATCATGTGCTGCTCAACCTGGATCTGCTCACTCATCAGGCGCACCATTTGCTGACGTAATTTAGGCAACTGGTCTAGCAACGTATCCAGATTCGCGAGCGGGATTTCGCATACCATTGCGGTTTCCAATGCTTCGGTATAGCTGGGATGCTGCTTGTTACTCAGGCCGTCAAAGCCAATTATATCGCCGGGTAGGTGAAACCCGGTAATTTGTTGCTCACCCTGTTCGGTCAGAGTAAAGCTTTTGAAAGAGCCGGTACGGATAGCATACAAACACTGCTGGCTTTGCCCGGCTTCAAATAGCATATCAGTCTTATGACAGGGCTTTTTGCGCCGAATGATGTCATCTAGCTGATTAAGCTCGGTTTCATTTAGCGAAAATGGCAAGCACAGTTGACTAAGACCACAGTCCTGACAGTTGATTGCTGAGCGTTGCATAACGACATCCTTTACGTTGTCTTAGCGGCAGTAACACATTAACTTAAAAATAAATCCGTTGCAGTGCTAGCCAGATGGTATAGCCAGCATAAATAGCGAGTAGTGCCGCTGCAGTATAGCGTAGCCACAGCAGGTTTTTGAGTTTAGTTAACAGGTTTGCAGCGCTGCCAGAGAGCAATATTGCCGGTAGGGTACCGATACCAAAAAACAGCATGATAATGCCACCTTGTAGCGCGCTGCCACTGGCCAGGCTCCAGCCTAAGGTACTGTATACCAGCCCGCACGGTAGCGCGCCCCAACATAAACCATAACAGTATGCCTTGCGTGCTGAATTTAGTGGCAATAATCGGTTCGCTATTGGCTGCACATGTCGCCACAGCTTTTGCCCCAGTTTTTCTAGCTGAAGCAGACCAAACCATAAACGACTAATGTACAGTGCCATCATCAATAGCAGAATGCCTGCCAGCAAACGCAGCCAAATTAACGGTGCCCCGGCAAGCTGCATAGCACTGCTGCCGAAGTAGCCGACTGCCGCACCGAGCAGGCCGTACGTTGACAAACGCCCCAAGCTTAGCATTAATTGCAGTTGCCAGTTGCGGGCAGCTTGCTGGCCAGGCATTGATAGTTGCAGGGCTGCGGCGATTCCGCCACACATAACAAAACAATGGCTGCTGCCAAACAGACCTATCAGGAGGGCAGCTAGCAAATCGTTATTCATTGCTCTGGTTTCGTCGTATTGTTGGTTTTGTTGGTATTTTTAGCAGGCTTATGATTTTTGGCATCATCAAACAAAATGCTGAAACCTTCTTTATCCAGGTCGTCAAACTGTTTGCTACGTACCGCCCAGAAAAACACCGTAATTCCAATAATAACAAACAGGATTGCGATGGGGATCAACACATAGATAACACTCATTTTTTCAGCAACCTTAAAGAATTGGATACAACCAATAATGAACTGAACGACATACCGATCACCGCAATATATGGCGAGACAAAACCGGCGACGGCGAGTGGGATAATACACAAATTGTATCCGGCTGCCCAAAACAGGTTTTGTTTGATAATGCGTTGTGCCTGCTGACTGCCGGCGAGCAAATCGCCAAGCAATCTGATACTGGGCTGCAACAATACCACATCGGCCTGATTTTTTGACAAGTCGCTCCCGGTTTCCAGCGTCACTGACACGTGCGCAGCATGAAACCCCGGATTGTCATTAATGCCGTCACCGAGCATCAGTACTTTATTCCCGGCATTAACCAGTTGGTTAATTTCATCAACTTTCTGCTCTGGACTGCAGCCTTTTAGCACTTTATCAAACTGTAAGCTGTGTTGCAGTATCTCTACCTGTTCGGAGCTATCACCGGTTAGCATGATTAGCTGATAACCTCGTTCTCGCAACGTGTGTACTAGCGAAGGCACTTCAGCCCTCAGTGCATCTTGTAAGTAAACTGCAGCAATCTGGACATCATCTATGCACAAATAAACCATGGCGTTGCCCGGAGGCGCTATCTGGCAAAACGCCGCGCTGCCTACTTTTAGTTGCTGGTTTTGATACCGGCCGCTGATACCGCCGCCGACAGTAATGTTGATTTGCTCCAGGCTGATTTTTTCCACCAGATGAGGTTGAAACGCGCTGGCGATTGGATGCTCAGAATAGGTTTCCAGATTTGCAATCAAATTGAGTACCTGTGTTTGACTATAGCGCGTACCTGCTAGCGTAACCTTGCCGACTGAGAAGCGGCCTTCGGTCAGGGTTCCGGTTTTATCAAAAACAATATGTGTCAGCTCAGGCAGTACATCCAGCACTGCAGCATTTTTTATCAGCACGCCACGACGGTTTAAACGAGCCAGAGCGCAGGTAACAGCGGTAGGCGCGGCCAGGCTCAACGCGCAGGGGCAGGTTGCAACCAGCACTGACAATGTCACCCAGAATGCACGATCTGCATCCAACCAAAAATACCACAACAGAAAAGTAGCTACAGCAATCACTAGCAACCGCTGAACAAAATAGCGCGCTAACCGGTCTGTTTTTTGTAATACAGCAGGTTTTTGGCTTAGAGTGCGCTGTTGCAACGCAATAATCTGACCTAATCGCGATGCCGCGAGTGAGTCAGT
>JBFKFH010000106.1:0-10655 GCA_041618685.1 Rheinheimera sp. | reverse complement strand
GAGGGAGTTTTTTAACCATTTCGCTGTATGGCGCGGCAATAATATTTATAGCTATGCACTCCCATTGCAAGGTGATTCTGACCATTCGCAGGCACAATTGTAAGCTGGCTGGTTGTTATTTAGCCAGCCATTCCAGTGTAGGCAACGTTATTCGTCTGCACGTTTCTACCTGCGATAGACGGCGAAACTGGGCCATATCTTATGGATGATTATGGTTTGATGCATAAAATGGCTGAAACGGGTTTAAACGGAGATAAAAAGTGGCTAAAAGCGGCGATTTTAGGCGAAAAGGCAAAGATAGCTACACATAACGTGCACATCGTGAGTTTTTGAAGGTTGAAGCGAAAGTTGAGCTTGAATGGGAAAAGCTAAATAAATACTGGAAGATAAATGGTGCCCGGGGCCGGACTTGAACCGGCACGCCCTTTCGAGCGAGGGATTTTAAATCCCTTGTGTCTACCGATTTCACCACCCGGGCAGAGTCGTTGCGCGTAACGCTAGGTAAGACGGCGCGCATCTTATGCAACCTCAATGCATTATGCAAGCAATTTTCTGCTTTAGGTATCACTGTTAACCAGTCGCACCACATTTTTGTTACTTATTTTTCAAGGCGTTATTGTTTCGCACTGCTATGCTTAATTTTGCCAGTGAAATTTCGTACTTCCGGTATGTTGCCGGGTTGGCACGCTGGCTTGGCATGGTTCGGTGCACAGGGGTGAGACGAGTATGCAGCAGTTTAAATTACGTACGGTATTTATAGCCTTTGTTGGCCTGGCGCTGGCGCTGCTGACACTGGTTGCGACGCTGATAAATATTAACCAGTTTTCCGGTTTGTACTATGGCCAGACCGAAACTGAATATCTGCCGAATAGCGTGGGGCGCATCAGTGAGCAGGTGCGTTCTGAGCTGATGTATCCCATTACGTTGTCGGAGAACCTGGCCGCGAACAGTTTACTGCATAACTGGATGCGTGAAGGTGAAACCGCGGCTCCTAATCATGCGCAGGTGCTGGCTTACTTTAAAAAGCAGCAACAGGACGCTGGGGCAGCGACGTTGTTTTGGGTGTCGGATTACAGCAAAACTTACTACACCGAAGGTGGCGTGTTTAAAACCATCTCGGCCAATGAGCCACGTGATAGCTGGTTTTTCACCTTCTTAAACAGCAAGGTAAAACGCGAATTGGCCATAGATGCCGCCGAGACCAGCGGTAAACTCACCTTGTTTGTCAACGTGGCAGTTAATGTGGACGGCAAGCGGGCTGCGGTTGCCGGGCTGGGGTATGACGTGTCTGCCATTGCCCGGCTGGTATCGGGCTATCAGCTGGGACAAAACGGCTTTCTATTCCTGGTTGACGGCAATGGCATGATCACGGTGCATCGTGACCTTAGTTTGACACGGCAGAATATTCAGCAGCTGCCCCAGTATAAACAGGTGGCGCAGCAGATTGCGCAGCACAACGACGGCTTTAGCCTGCAGCAGGCGCAGCTGAACGGTGAGGCGGTGTATATTGGCGTGCAGGATGTACGTGATACCGGCTTAAAATTAGTGGCTATATTACCGTCAGCCGAGATAAGCAGTGCAATCAACAGTGTTATTTCGTTTTCTGTGCTTGCCAGTATCGGCCTTGCCGTCATTTTTATTGCGCTAACGGTGGTGTTTGCCAACTCGCTGAGTAACGCTATTCGCCAGGTTGGTGATAATTTGCTGAATATGTCTGGAGACGGCGGTGATTTAACCAAGCAACTGGACGCCAGCCATGATAATGAGCTGGGGCATCTGGCAAAGGGTTTTAACGCCATTATCGGTAAAATTCGCGAACTGGTAGCCGAAATTCAGCATACTGAAACGGCGATCAAGGCCGGTATTGAGCAATTGGCACAGCTGGCCAACGCTACGTTTAAGTCAACCGAATTGCAGCGCGCGCAGACCGATCAGGTGGCGACTGCCATTACCGAGATGGGCCAAACGATATCTGAGGTCTCGGGTATCGCGCATCGCACTGCGCAGGATACCGAAGCAGCGGTAAACGACACCCATAGTACCAATGACAATATGGCGCTGACGTCACGCACTATGCAGCAGCTGAACACCGTGATGGGTGATATCGAAAAAACCATTGTCGACTTTGCCAGCCAGGCTTCGGCTATCAATTCGGTGGTCGAGGTGATTAACGCTATTTCAGAGCAGACCAATTTGCTGGCATTAAACGCCGCTATCGAGGCCGCCCGCGCCGGCGAGCAGGGCCGCGGGTTTGCAGTGGTAGCTGATGAAGTACGCAACCTGGCTAAGCGCACGCAGGAGTCAACGCTGGAAATTCGCGATCAGATAACCCAGTTGCAACAAACGGCGCAGCAATCTACCAAGGCGATTCAGCAAGGCACCGCCAGCAGCCAGCAGGTGGCTGATAACACTGAACAATCTGCGGCCGCATTGATTAATATTAAACAAAAATTTGAAGCGATAAGCGCCGGCAATCATCAGGTGGCGGCAGCGACAGAAGAACAGGGCACTGTGGTAGAACATATTAATGAATCAGCACATTTAATTTCTGACAGTGCGGCCAGCATTCATCACAATGCGGAGCAGCAGCTAAAAGCGATAGGTTTATTGCAGCAACGTGCCGAGCAGTTACGTGCTCTGGTCACCCGGTTTAAGGTGTAGCAGATGAAAAAAATAACCCTGACGAGTGTATTGGCGTTAAGTAGTGTG
This sequence comes from Rheinheimera sp., assembly GCA_041618685.1. Taxonomy (GTDB): domain Bacteria; phylum Pseudomonadota; class Gammaproteobacteria; order Enterobacterales; family Alteromonadaceae; genus Alishewanella. Next base: position 7,946 of record JBFKFH010000106.1, on the reverse strand, counting down.
TCGCTATGCAGTGTATCGCTTAGTGCAGAAGTGTTGTGGCAGGATTTTAGCGTCACGTATTTAACCGGTAGCCATTACCGGGTAGATGGGCCAGATAAACAGGTGTTAACGTTTGAGCATGTGGCCGGCACCAGCTGGGGCGACAGCTTTTTCTTTGTCGACCATCTGCGTAGTGATAATGGCAACCGGGATAATTACGCCGAATGGTCACCGCGGCTGAGCTTTAGCAAGCTAACTGGCAACGCGCTGCAGTTTGGCATCATCAGTGATGTATTGTTTACCAGTACGGTTGAGATGTCGTCACTGCAAACTAACTTTTTGTATGGCATCGCAACCGATTTAACGCTGCCGGGTTTTAACTACCTTAACCTGAATTTTTACCGGCGTAACAACGATGGCGTGGCCGATAACTGGCAGCTTACTACTACCTGGGCGGTGCCGTTTAGTTTTGGCGAACAGCAGTTTTTATATGATGGCTTTATGGACTGGAGCAGTGCAACGGCTGACCAAAGTGCCAGTATGAACTTAACATCGCAGCTAAAATGGGCGCTGCACCCGCTGCTGGGGTTGAGAAATAAACTGTATGTTGGCGTTGAGTATGTGTACTGGCGCAATAAATACGGTATTGCCGACAGCCCCGGGTTTCGCAGTAATGAGTCAAATATGAATTTGCTGCTAAAAGGGCATTTTTAGCGTTGCCATACATCACCTGGCAAACCGACTTGCTCTAACGCCACCGTTGCAGCCCTGGATGGGCGGAAACGAGCCTACATGGATGTATTTACGGCGTGTGGCGGTGAGCAAACCGGTTTGATTTAAACACATGCAGCGAAAAGTTTTTATCATTTAGCCATCTATACTGTTGCAGATAAAAAATAACCATGTTATTACTGATAGCGTTTTGCTAACCAGGCTGGCTGTCAGCCCTATTTATTAAGAGCAATAAATGAATTTAACTCGTCGCATTTCTGCAATTAGCCTCCTCGTGCTCCTCACCGGCGCGCGGGGTGTCGCTTATTGGTAAAAATGTAACGTAACCGATATAGCAAAAACCCCGTGCCACTGGCCGGGGTTTTTTGCATTTTACGCCCCGCCACAGGTTGCAACTGAATACCGAATCAACGGAACAGGATACACAAGATGAGCGGCGATAATAAAATCTGGATTTTTGACACCACCTTACGCGACGGCGAGCAGGCGTTGCGTGCCAGCTTAAGCCAGAAGCAAAAAATACAGCTGGCACATGCAATTGCCAGGCTGAATGTTGATGTAATGGAGGTAGGGTTTCCGGTCTCCAGCCCGGGCGACTTTGACTCGGTGTCGCGTATCGCGCGTGAGGTAAAAGGCCCGGTGATCTGCGGTTTAGCCCGCGCGGTTACAGCCGATATTGAAGCCTGCGGCGAAGCATTAAAAGCAGCCGAGCGGCGGCGCATTCATACCTTTATTGCCACCTCGCCGCTGCATTTGCAGTACAAATTACGTAAAACGCTGGCGCAAGCCTCCGAGCAGGCCGTAGCCGCCATTAAACTGGCCAGTCGTTATACCGACGATATCGAATTTTCCTGTGAAGATGCCGGCCGAACCCCCATTGATGACTTGTGCTGGATAGTGGAGCGCGCCATCGCTGCCGGTGCGACCACCATTAATATTCCTGATACAGTCGGCTACACCATTCCAAATGAATTTGCCGGCATTATCACCAGCTTGCGCAACAGGGTGCCCAACATCGATCTGGCCCGCTTAAGTGTGCATTGCCACAACGATTTAGGCCTGGCTGTGGCAAACAGCATTAGCGCAATTCAGGCGGGTGCGCGGCAAATTGAGTGCACCGTCAATGGCATTGGCGAACGTGCCGGCAACTGTTCGCTGGAAGAGGTTGCCATGATTATCAACACCCGCAAGGATGTGTTGGCGCCGCTGTATACCGATATTAAAACCAGCGAAATTTACCGCAGTAGCCATTTGGTGAGCCAGATTTGCAATATGCCGATCCAGCCGAATAAGGCCATAGTTGGTGAAAATGCGTTTGCCCACAGCTCTGGTATTCACCAGGACGGCGTATTAAAAGCACAAAACACCTACGAAATTATGTCGCCTGAACAGGTTGGCATTCGCCAGAATGAGTTGAATCTAACCTCGCGCTCAGGTCGTCATGTTATTTCGCACCGCTTAGCCGAGCTGGGATACACCAAGGACGACTACGACCTGGATGCGGTTTACAAAAGTTTTGTTGCACTGGCAGATCAAAAAGGCCGCGTGTTCGATTATGACCTGGAAGCCCTGGTATTTTTCGAAAATCTGCAAGATCAGGACGATTATTACGGCCTGCAGTTTTTAAGTTCCTCTACCCACACCGGCCATGTTGCCAGTGCTACCGTCGGCGTGCGTTGTGGCGATACGGTATTTACCGAAGCGGCCACCGGTAATGGCCCGGTAGAGGCGGCATTTTCTGCCATTGCCCGGATCAGCAAGCTAAACATTAAGATGGTCGACTTTAACTTGCAGGCCAAAGGCAGCGGTGAAGACGCCTTGGGCCAGGTAGATATAACCGCCGAGCACGAAGGCCGCCGCTTTCATGGCGCTGGCCTGGCCACTGACATTGTGCGCAGTTCGGTGCTGGCCTATGTGCATGTGCTGAATATGATACAGCGCGCCCAAACAATAGACGCGCATAAACATGCGCAAAAACAGCCCCGCGGGCAACACAGCGAACACATCAAAGCAGGTGAACAACAATGACAAAACACTACACAGTCGCGGTGCTGGCCGGTGACGGCATCGGGCCAGAAGTAATGGCCGAAGCCGTAAAAGTATTGCAGCTGGTGGCTGACAGGTTTCAGTTTGGCTTAACCCTTACCCCAGCATTAGTAGGTGGTGCGGCAATAGACGCCTGTGGCGAGCCGTTGCCTGCGGCCACGCTGGCATTGTGCAAGGCCAGCGATGCCATTTTATTTGGCTCGGTCGGTGGGCCAAAGTGGACAGGGCTGGCGCCCGACAAACAACCTGAGCGCGGCTCGTTATTGCCGCTGCGAAAAACTTTCGACTTATTTTGCAACTTACGCCCCGGTCAGATTTACCCGGCCTTCGCTGATTTATCGCCACTGCACCCGCGGGTTAGCAGCCAGGGTATGGATGTGTTGTGCGTGCGCGAGTTAACCGGTGGTATTTATTTTGGCGACAAAGGCCGCAGCGATACCGACGCATTCGACACGCAGCGCTACAGCGTGGCCGAAATTGAGCGCATCGCCCGGGTTGCCTTTAGTGCAGCGCAAAAACGCGGCAACAAAGTTACTTCTATTGATAAAGCTAATGTATTGCAAACCAGCATGTTATGGCGCGAAACCGTTACCCGTATTAGCCAGGATTACCCGGACGTAACGTTAGAGCATATGTATATCGACAACGCTGCTATGCAGTTAATTCGCAGCCCGCAGCAATTTGATGTGTTGCTGTGTGACAACCTGTTTGGCGACATTTTGTCGGATGAAATTGCTGCCATTGCCGGCTCTCTGGGCTTATTGCCATCAGCCAGTTTAAACGGCAGCGGTTTTGGCCTGTACGAGCCGGCCGGCGGCAGTGCGCCGGATATTGCCGGTTTGGGCATTGCCAACCCGATAGCACAAATTCTAAGTGTGGCGTTGATGTTGCGCTTTAGTTTTGCTGAAGAAGCCGCGGCACGGTTAATTGAGCAAGCGGTAGAGCACTGCTTAGAGCAGCACATTGTTACGCGGGATATCGATGCAAAATCCACTTATGGTACCGCTGCCGTGGGTGCGGCTGTGGTAGCCAGTATAGAAAAACTGTCGCAACAGGCACAGGGAGCACACTAATTATGGGCCAAACGTTATTTCATAAAATTTACCAAAGCCATGTGGTGGGCAAATTAAACCCCAGCACCGATTTACTTTATGTCGATCGGCACCTAATACACGAGGTTACCTCGCCGCAGGCATTTTCGGGCTTAAAACTGGCAAACCGCATAGTGCGCCGGCCTGATCTGACTTTTGCCACTATGGATCACAACGTGTCTACCCAGCGCCGCAGTTTAGACGCCGCCGGTGAAACATCACGCCTTCAATTAGAAGCATTGGCGGCTAATTGCGCTGAAAACCAGATTGAATTGCTTGATCTGACCCATCCGGATCAGGGCATAGTGCATGTTATTGGCCCGGAGCAAGGGCTAACCCAGCCGGGAATGATTATCGTGTGTGGGGATTCCCATACCTCTACCCACGGCGCCTTTGGTGCGCTGGCGTTTGGTATCGGCACCTCTGAAGTTGAGCACGTACTGGCCACCCAAACCTTGCCACAGCAGCAGGCTAAAACGCTAAAAGTAGAGATTAATGGTGAATTAAGCCGCCATGTTACGGCAAAAGACGTGATCTTGGCCGTTATCGGCCAGTTAGGCACCGCCGGTGGCAATGGCTTTGTCGCCGAGTTCTGCGGCAGCGCTATACGAGGCATGAGTATGGAAGGACGCATGACCTTATGTAATATGAGCATTGAAATGGGGGCCAAGGCTGGCTTAATTGCACCGGATGACACCACCTTTGCCTACTTAAAAGGCAAGGCACATGCGCCGCAGGCCGCACAGTGGGATGCGGCAGTAAAATATTGGCAAAGTCTGTATTCGGATGCCGATGCCGTGTTTGATCAGGTAGTTAGCATAGATGCCAGCCAGATTACGCCGCAAATTACCTGGGGCACCAACCCCGAGCAGGTTATCGCCGTCGATCAGCCGGTGCCGTCGCCGGCGAGTTTTAGTGATGCCAGCAAGCGTGAAGCTGCCGAACGTGCACTGGCCTACATGGGGCTACAGGCCGGGCAGAAGCTGACCGACTGCGCGGTAGATGTGGTGTTCATTGGCAGCTGCACCAACAGCCGCATTGAAGACTTACGCGCCGCCGCCAGCGTAGTGCAGGGCAAAAAAGTGGCACAGGGCGTGCGCGCGTTGGTAGTGCCCGGCTCTGGTATTGTAAAGCGTCAAGCCGAGCAGGAAGGCCTGGCCAGTGTATTTAAAGCGGCGGGTTTTGAATGGCGCGAGCCCGGCTGCAGTATGTGCCTGGGTATGAATGACGATAGGGTCGGCGCTGGCCAGCGCTGTGCGTCTACCAGTAACCGTAATTTTGAGGGCCGTCAGGGCCGGGGAGCCCGGACCCATTTAGTTAGCCCGGCAATGGCAGCGGCCGCCGCCATAGCGGGTAAATTTGTCAATATTGCCGCGGTTGATAGCGTAACAGGAGAGTGGGCATGAGCCAGATATTTGCGCAGGGCCTGGTGTGCCCGTTAGACAAAAATAACGTTGATACCGATCAGATAATTCCCAAGCAGTTTTTAACCAGCGTTAGTCGTGACGGCTTCGCCGACGCAATGTTTTATGACTGGCGCTATCTGGCCGATGGCAGGCCCAACCCCGACTTTGTGGTAAACCAGCCCGAGTATCAGGGCGCTAGCATTTTGCTAACCCGCGCCAACTTTGGCTGTGGCTCTAGCCGCGAGCACGCGCCTTGGGCAATCAAGCAATATGGCTTTTCGGTAATTATCGCGCAAAGTTTTGCTGATATTTTCTTTAATAACAGCGTTAATAACGGCATGTTGCTGATCCAGCTGAGCAAAACCAACATTGAGCTGTTATTTAACCGCTGTCAGCAAGGCCCGCAGCAGTGGCAAATAGACTTAGCCAGCCAGGAAATTCTGTTCGGCAACAATGCGGCCATGGGCTTTAATATCGATGCCGATATTAAACAGCGTTTATTAAGTGGGTTAGATTTTATCGGCAGCAGCGAGCAGCTAACGCCGCAAATTGCCAACTACGAACAGCAACGTAAAGCCAATCAGCCTTGGCTGGGGTAAGCTAAAGCAAACGCACAGCAATAAGAACACCGGCCGAGCGCCGGTGTTTTCATTTAACGCAACGCTAATGACGACAGCGGGCTTTTTACCGCATTGCTATGTACGGGTTGCGTTAAGAATTTGTTGCTTTAATGGGTTTTTGTGGATATTTTGCTTTCATTTGTAAATATATAGCAATCACCATCAAATAGCCGCTGTGCGGCTCGACTCGTAACAAGATGCCCGCTGTTGAGGAGGGTGCTATGTGATGAAAGTCGTTAATAGATGAGGAGGATAGCTTTGTCGGTGCTTCAAAGGCAGGCTGTATATAGTGAGGGTAGACAGGAAATTAATATGAACAAGATTAAGTATTATACTGCAGCTGCACTGCTCCATTTTTCTGCAATTTTTATATATAGCCCGCAAGCCCTGGCGACGGCACCAGAAGTTTTGGTGAATAAACTGTCCGATAACGCTTATATGTTGAGGTTTTCAGACTCATGGACAAATGTAGGTTTATTCAAAACAAGTCAGGGAGTGGTCCTAATTGATCCAGCAGCAGGAAAAGAGAATTTGCAAAAGTTAGGTCAATTTATTACTGATACATTCCAGCAGTCGGCATGCTACATATTGAATACACATGACCATCCGGATCATACAAGCGGAAACGACTATTTTCAGTCGAAAGGCTGCGTGTTTATCGATAATGTGGACATTTTAGAGGATCTTCAAGGGCTAAGTTTTAATGCCCATACGCTTAAAGATAGCGTCTTCTATCACAAGGCAAGTAATAGCATTTTTGTTGGGGACATTTATGAGACAAGAGGTAGAGGCCTCCCTACATTCTGGTCTGGAGGCTTGGCTGGTCTTAATAGCGCAGTTGAATGGATCTTAGCATTAGCTGATAACAAGACCGTGGTTATTCCAGGTCACGGCACTGCAGCAAGCCAACAGGAGTTGAAGTCATTTAGAAAAAATTCTGTTGATTGGGTAGCAAAAGTAAAAGAGCTTAACGGTAATGGAATATCCGCTAGGGAGATGAGCAATGATGAACAAATCAGAAAGATTATAGAAAGATTCAATGTGAATGGAGAGCAGCCATTCATTACAGAGTCGTTGTTGATAAGATATATAGAAAAAACATTGGCAACATTAGAAGAAGAAACCTAACTAAGATCATTGCTAATTTTGAGCCAGTGCAGGGCAACCAACAATCTAATACCGGACAGTAATGTAGAAAAACGCTCGTGCCTAGGTGGATTAACGTTTATGGTTGGTTATTTATTGTTCCGGACGTCAGGCCTGCAACAATGTGTTTGGCAGTCTGTCGCGGGTTAGCTGTAGTTGCCAGTATGAGTGCTTATTGACGAGATTGAGTTAAAATAAAGTTATTTGAAATGAAATTAAGGAGTCACTGTGAATAATGAGATTAAAGGGATTTGTCTTTTTTTAGGCTTGATTGGTATTGGTTATGTTGTTTTATTAATACTTGTGGCGTTGCTTAGCAGCGCTAAGATCATTAAAAGTATCTTGTTCATTTCGATATTTTCATCATTCTTAGTCAGCCTGGGTTTAACTGCGCAGGTAAAAAGCCGTTTAGCAAATTATCTTAAATCATTATCTTATAGCGAATTCACAAAAAAATACTGCTAGTAGGTAATGCTTAGGAGCAATCTTATGGCACATTACATTGACGGATTCGTCCTTCCCGTTCCGGTCGATAGACTGAACGAATACCGCCGGCTCGCAGAGGCTGTTGCTAAAATTTGGAAAGAACATGGTGCGCTCGACTACCGGGAGTACGCCGGTGATGACATGGCACTGGCAGGCACTCGCTCGTTCACTGATCTTGTTGCCGCTAAGGAGACTGAGGTTATTGTGTTTGGATGGGTGGTATTTGAATCCCGTGAGGCACGTGATCTGGCAAACAAGAAGGTAGCGGCTGACCCAAGAATGTCGGATCTAGTTGCGTCATCGAATGCTGGCTTTGATGCAAAAAGAATGGCTTACGGTGGTTTCCAACCACTGGTTTGAATGTTGTGTAAACATCCGCTAAAGGAGATGTATGGCCGATTGGCTCTCATCTTACCCGGCAATAAAATGTCTTTTAGGAG
>JBFKFH010000105.1:0-10697 GCA_041618685.1 Rheinheimera sp. | reverse complement strand
TGCAGCACTGGAGTTTGATGTGCTGTTTGGCCCGGCGTACAAGGGTATTCCTATCGCTACCACCACCGCAGTCGCGCTGGCAGATCACTATAATCTGGATGTGCCCTACTGCTTTAACCGTAAAGAGGCGAAAGCCCACGGTGAAGGTGGCAATTTAGTGGGTTCGCCACTAAAAGGCCGCATTATGCTGGTTGATGATGTGATTACCGCGGGTACGGCGATCCGCGAATCGATGCAGTTAATTCAGGCGCAGGGGGCAGAGCTTACCGGTGTGTTGATTGCGCTGGACCGGCAAGAACGTGGCCAGGGCGAATTGTCAGCGATTCAGGAAGTTGAGCGCGATTTTAATACCAGGGTCATTTCGATTATCAGTCTGCCGGATTTAATCAGCTATTTAGCGGAAAAACCGGAAATGGCGCAGCATCTGGATGCCGTGCAGGCATATCGCGCCCAGTATGGTGTTAAGTAAGTATTTGCCTGCTACGGCGTCGCAGTATGCGTCTGAGGATCAGCAAAAATGGTAAAACCCAACGGCATCGGCCTTGGTCGGGTAGTAAAAGCAGTTAGATGTTCGATGCAGGGCTTTGCTGCCGGCTGGAAGTATGAATCGGCATTTCGCCAGGAAACAGTGCTTACCGCTTTGTCTGTGCCGTTAGCTGCACTACTGGCCACCTCGGTCAGTCAGTTTGCACTTTTGGTCAGCGTCTGGTGTTTGGTGCTGTTGGTTGAGCTGGTAAATTCGGCCATTGAATCATTAACTGATCGCGTCAGTCTGGAGCGACACGAGCTGTCGGGCCGGGCAAAAGATATGGGTTCAGCGGCAGTGTTTGTTAGCCTGGTTATTGTTGCCCTGGTGTGGGGCAGTGCGCTCTATGAGCGCGTTGCCGGAGTACTAAGTTAGCAAAACAAGCTTTGCTGCAGCAGTTGCCATTGGTTTGCCCAATGGCTGGTGGGTAAGCGTTTAAAGCCAGAGCGCACAAACTGGCTAAGTTTACCCTCAACTGTTGCCAGCAACAGGTTGGCCAGTTCGCCTTCATCAATGCTGAAGGTTTTCCCCTCGCGCAGTTTACGTTCACGCAGACATTGTTTTAGCTGCGTCTCTAACTTTTCAAATAGCAGTGCCACACGTTCTCGCAGACGTTCCTGCTCGCCTTGTAAAGCATCGCCGGTAAGAATACGGCAGATGCCGGGGTTGCGCTCAGCAAACACTAAAACGAGTTGTAATATCAGCTCAGTGCGGCTGGCTGTGTCTTTATGTTCTTCCAGGATCCCGTTGATACGGGACAGCAGCGTGTCTTCAATAAACTCTATTAAGCCTTCAAACATGCGTGCTTTGCTGGGAAAGTGACGGTACAGCGCTGCCTCTGAAACCCCAACTTTTTCCGCTAAAGCGGCAGTGGTAATTCGTTGACCATTATTGCTTTGCAGCATGGCGGCCAGCGCTTGTAAGATATCTTCTTTACGGTTGGTACTGCGTGGTGCCGGCATATTACGACTTACCTGAATGGCCAAAACCACCTTCGCCGCGGGCGGTCTGTTCAAAGCTGTCGACAAGATTAAACTCGGCCTGCACTACCGGCATAAATACCAGCTGGGCAATACGGTCGCCGGGCTGAATAGTAAAGCTGTCATTTCCACGGTTCCACATGGATACCATCAATGGCCCCTGGTAGTCAGAATCGATTAAGCCAACCAGATTTCCCAGTACGATACCGTGTTTGTGACCCAGGCCTGAGCGGGGCAGGATAGTGGCGCACAAATTGGCATCACCGATAAAAATGGCTAATCCGGTAGGTATTAACACGGTTTCGCCCGGTGCCAGCTGTATGTCGGCATCAAGGCAGGCACGTAAATCTAGTCCGGCTGAGCCGGGTGTGGCGTAGGCCGGTAGCGGGAACTCGGTGCCAAGGCGTGGGTCAAGAATTTTCAGATCAATAGCTTTTTTCATGTACGGCATAACTCTTGTTATTTATCAATTATTTGGCGGTAAATTGGGCATGGATATGCTGCATAATGCTGCGGGCGAGACCGGCTTTAGGTTGTGCTGGCAACTGCTGTTCACCAGCGTGCCACACCAGTGTGACAGCATTATTATCGCTGTTAAAACCCAGGCGGGTATCGGATACGTCATTGGCACAAATTAAGTCCAGCTTTTTGCGTTGCAGCTTGTCTTTAGCATACTGCAATACATTTTGCGTCTCGGCAGCAAAGCCGACGGTGAAAGGCCGGTTGCTGTCTAATGCAGCTACAGCGGCAATAATATCGGGATTTTGCACCAGCTGCAGGTGTAGTGCATCGTCGCCGGCCTTTTTCATCTTCTCACTGGCAATGTTCGCCACGCGATAATCTGCGACGGCAGCACAGCCAATAAAAATATCGCTGCTGTCGGCCTGTGCCAGCGCCGCATCGTACATCTGCTGCGCGGTTGTCACATCAATCCGTTTGACGCCTTCTGGTGTTGCAAGCTGCACGGGGCCTGCGATCAGCGTTACCTGTGCCCCCATCGCAGCGGCAGCCTGTGCCAGTGCAAAACCCATTTTACCGGAGCTGTGATTAGAAATGTAACGCACCGGATCTATCGCCTCACGGGTCGGGCCGGCGGTTATTGTAATTTTAATGTTATTAAGTTGCTGTTCAGCATTAAAGTGTTTTTCTACTGCGTCAACCAGCTCTAGCGCTTCAAGCATGCGGCCTGCGCCGATATCACCACAGGCTTGTTCACCTGAGCCTGGGCCATAAATGTAAAAATTATGTGCAATAAGAGTGGCTAAATTTTGCTGGGTAGCTATGTTTTTATACATCTGCTGATTCATCGCCGGGGCGACAGCAACCGGTGCGGCCGTTGCCAGCACACAGGTGGTTAGTAAGTCATTGGCTAAACCATGCGCCATGCGGGCAATGATATCGGCACTGGCCGGTGCTATCAGCACCATGTCTGCCCATTTGGCCAGCTCTATATGGCCCATCGCCGCTTCTGCAGCGGGGTCAAGCAAGCTGGTGCTAACTGGATTACCTGATAACGCCTGCAGGGTTAGTGGGGTAATAAAATGCTGGGCCGCGTCGGTCAGGATTACGCGCACTTCAGCGCCGCGCTCTTTTAACCGGCGCACTAAGTCGGCGCTTTTATAGGCGGCAATACCGCCGCTGATACCAAGTAAAATGCGTTTTTGCGCAAGCGTTTGCTGCATAACAGGTTAACCAGGACCGGAAAAATCTGGCGATAAGATAGCATGGAAACTCAAATTCAGCATCAATTCAGGGAGGATTTGCATGAGCATACGACATTGGCCGGCTACCGAGCGGCCGCGGGAAAAACTACTCGATAAAGGGGCCATGGCACTATCAGATGCTGAGTTGCTGGCAATTTTTCTGCGCACCGGTATTGCCGGGACTGACGCGGTAATGCTGGCGCGTCAGCTACTGGCGCAGTTTGGTTCACTGCGGCGCCTGCTGGGTGCCAGCCAAAATGATTTCTGTGCCGCTAAAGGGCTGGGGCAGGCCAAATTTGTCCAGCTGCAGGCCGTGCTTGAATTAAGTAAGCGCTATTTGCAGCAACAAATGCAACGCGACACCGTGTTTAGCGAGCCGGCCACGGTGAAGCATTATTTGCAACATGCCATTAGTGGGGAGCAGCGCGAAGTATTCTTGTTGTTATATCTGGACAGTCAGCACCGGCTGATTAAAAGTGAACCCTTGTTCAGTGGTACGATAGACGCGTCACCGGTGTATCCGCGTATTGTAGTTCAGCAGGCGTTAGCGCATAATGCAGCCGCTGTTATTCTGGCACACAATCATCCATCAGGCGTTGCCGAGCCCAGCCGGGCCGACAGGGCTATTACCGAACGCTTAGTTCAGGCATTAATGTTGGTTGATATCAAAGTATTAGATCATTTTATTGTTGGCGATGCCGATGTGATCTCCTTTGCTGAACGTGGCTGGCTGTGATGAGTGGGACTGGATCCCGCTCGGATCCTTGCGCGCGAAGAAAGATTTCGCTTGAATAGCGGGCTTAATTCGTGTATAAATTGCGCCCTCTTGTTTTGGGGCAACCTTCTTGGCCGGAAGGGTGATGACAGCTCGAGCTGATGTAATTTTGGAGAACTATTGACATGTCTAGAGTGTGCCAAGTAACTGGCAAAGGTCCGATGGTAGGTAACCGTCGTTCACACGCCAACAATGCTACTAAGCGCCGTTTCCTGCCTAACCTGCAAACGCACCGTTTCTGGGTTGAAAGCGAAAACCGTTTTGTTACATTACGTACTTCTACCCGTGGTATGCGCATCATCGATAAGAAAGGTATCGATGCGGTTTTAGCCGATGTGCGTGCTAACGGTCACAAGGTGTAAGGAAATAAAAAATGCGCGATAAAATCCGTTTAGTCTCTTCTGCCGGTACCGGTTTCTTCTATACAACTACGAAGAACAAACGTACCATGCCAGAAAAGATGGAAATCAAAAAGTTCGATCCTAAAGTGCGCAAGCACGTGATTTTCAAAGAAGCGAAAATCAAGTAATCGAATACAGAAACCCGGCCTACGCCGGGTTTTTGCTTTTTACGCCCAGCCTACGTTACTATGCCGCTGTCTCTGTACCAAGACCGGTGCTTACATGTTGAAACTCTCCCGTCGCAATTGGAATAACGTACTGATTTTTGCAGTACTGATTTTAATGTTTGTTTTGTATGGCATTCCTCAGCGCTTACAGCAGTTTACCAATGCCGAGCACCGACTGGTGCCAGCGAATAGCCAATTATTAATGGTGGCGTTTGCCAATACCCGGTTAATTAAAGCCGGGCCGGTGTGGCAATTGCAGCCGGTCGTCGATAACCGTGTTGTTGATGCCGCTCAGTTGGCCCTCGCCTGGCAACATAGCTTGCTGACACCGGTTGAAGTAACAGCAGATAAAAGCCGTATTCCCTTAGCCCAGGTTAGTGTGCAATTAGTGGGGCAGACAGCGCCACTTATCTGGCTTCTGTATCCGGGCACTGCAACAGAAGGCGCAGACTACCTGTTGCAGCAGGCTGGGCGTAGCCAATTTTACCAGCTCAGCGCGGCACAGGCTGCGCTGCTGTTTATGTTAGAACCTGTTGGGAGTTAAGCCGTGCCGGAATTGCCAGAAGTTGAAGTGTCCCGTCAGGGTATCAGCCCACATTTAGACCAGCACACGCTGGTTAAAGTGGTCGCCCGTCAGCGCCAATTGCGTTGGTGGGTGCCGGATGAGGTGTTGGCGCAACTGAACCAGCCGGTGTTATCCGTTACCCGCCGCGCCAAATACCTGCTTATTCAGCTGCCAGCCGGCGACATAATTTTGCATCTGGGTATGTCGGGGCATTTAAAAGTGGTGCCACAGGACATACCGGCGACCAAGCATGATCATATCGACCTGGTATTAACCGGCGGTAAGGTTTTACGTTTAAACGATACCCGTCGTTTTGGCGCTGTGCTGTGGCAGCACAGAGGCGAAACTCACCCGTTGCTTGCCAGCCTGGGGCCTGAACCGCTAAGCGACAGTTTTAATACTGAACAATTACGCCGGGCGTTTGCCAAGCGCAGCAGTGCGGTAAAACTGGTATTGATGGATAACCATGTCGTTGTGGGCGTGGGAAATATCTACGCTAATGAAGCATTGTTTAAAGCGGGCATTGCGCCGACCACACCGGCTAAAGCGATAGCGGTGGCGCAATTGGACAAGCTGGTGAGAGTGGTCAAGGACACGCTGGCGGCAGCAATAAAGCAAGGTGGTACGACGTTAAAAGATTTTAGTCAGGCGGATGGTAAGCCGGGATATTTTGCCCAGCAGTTGCTGGTATATGGCCGCGGCGGACAACCTTGTGTCAGCTGCAGTACAGTACTGACGGAAATTCGTCTGGGCCAGCGCAGCACGGTGTTTTGTCCCTGCTGCCAGCCTTAACCTAAAAACTCTTCGTGGCGGTAATACGCACTTCAACCGAGCTCAGGTTACTGTTATCGGTCAGCGCCTTAGTAATATCCATATGGATCATGGTGCCCCGGCTGGAATGGTTGGACAGTAGCCGTACGCCAGCCCCGATACCTACCAGTGTATCTGCAGATGAGGTATTGGCATCCTGCTCTTCGGTTTGCCAGATCTTGCCTACATCCAGATAGCTGGCAAAGGCGACATCGAGTAATTGCCACAGCGACCAGTCGGTATAATGCCGGTACTCAGCAGTGAAAACGGCGCGGGATTCACCACTGCGAAAATAGGTAGGGTAGGCGCGCAACTGATCTTCGCCACCAATATATAAGGGCTCATCCCGAAACAGATTCTTACCCTTATCCAGTGCCAGTATTCCTACTAAACTATTGTAGTTGTTCAGGTGTTTAACCAGTTGCCAGTGCGTACTGAATAAAAACTGCGGTTGATCAAACTGACGTTGTGTCCAGCTGGCGTCAGACAGCAACCAAAGATCAGGTGCCAATTGCCAATTCTTTGCACTACTGACTGACCAGAACAGCGCGCTGCTGTCCGCGCCCAGGCCTTCATTGTACTGACCGATACGGCTATTGAGCTGCCAGCCGAAATTAAAATCTTCTGTACGATTGAACGATTTGATATTAAACAATTTTTTATAATCAGCCTGGATGAATTCGTACTCCAACCAATAGCCTGTCAGGTTACGATCGGCAGGAAACCCAACCAGAGTGCCGCTATTTTCGTAGAACTTTACGTTGTCCAGCTCGAAGGCAAATTTCAGCCGATGGATATTGTTATTGCTGATATCCAGCCTGTAGCCAAACTCAGCTTTGGCATGATTATGCTCGCGTTGAAAACTGTTATATTCATCACCTGCGTCGTATTCGTATACTGCTTCTGATACGCGATCAAGGTCAAACCCCAGTGCCCAGGGCGACGATAGCCGGTAAAATGGCCGGTTAATGCTCAGTTGATAGTTATTACCATCACTGTTTTTGCTATAGCCAAGCGCACTGTTCCAGAAACTACCGAACATATTCGGTGACAGAAACATAAAACCCAACCCGGTGCGTTCACTGTCTTGTTTATATTCCAAATTGAGACGGTTACCGGTGCCCAGCAGGTTGTCTTCTTCAAAGCCGACTGCACTTTTACTGCGGCCACCTTCACTGGAAAAATCGAGTGTCGGGAGTAACGACCAGTTGTCCCAGGTAGCAACATTCACCATGACACTGTTGTCGGCGGCGCAATAGTGGCTGATACGTACTTCAGCCTCACGAATGTAGCGGCGGCTACGTAATAAGCGTTCGGTTTCGGCCAAATCACTTAACACCAGCGCATCGCCGGCGTGAAACAACAAGTCATCTGCCAGCACAGACTCTTTAGTCACGGTATGGGTGTAATTGGCAAATTCATGCAGCCAGAATGCGTGTTTATCGGTTAAATCAAACACATTGTGGGGGGTGAAACTGATACTGCGGACCGTCAGATTGCGGGTGTCACTCAGCGCATGCTGATCAGCAACCGGCTGGCAGTCTGCCGCAACCTTGCCGGCAAAAAGTATAAAAAGCGACCAACTAACAATGCGTTGCATTACTCACCTCATGAATATCCTTTTCATAGCCTAGCTTACTTTCCTTAAGTGAAGATTAATCGGTGCAGTTATTTTTATAATTGCCCGGCATCTTGCTCGGTCGCTGCTGTTGTTGCGGCTGGCGACAGCGCTTGTCCGCTGACGATTATGCTACGGTGCGGATACGGAATTTCAATTCCGGCATGCTCAAACGCCAGCTTCACTTCTTCTTGCAGGCTGTTGCGCAAATCGCGAAAGTTTTCCCGTTTGCTCCACACCGAAAACTGGATATTTAGTGCGGAATCGCCAAAACCTAAAAATAAAAACATCGGGCCGGGTTCGTCCAGACACAGCGGATTTTTATCGGCGACCTCCATTAACACTTTGCGCACCCGGGCGATTTGCTCTTTATAGGCGACACCCAGTAGCAAATCAAAACGGCGGATGGGAAAACGGGTCAGGTTGGTGACTTCGGTTTTAATCAGTGTCTCATTCGGAATACGCACAAATAAGTTATCAAAGGTGCGTAGTTTCACGGACAGCAGATCGATAGACAGTACCTCGCCAGTCGTATTACCTACCTTGATGGTGTCGCCTAGCTGAAATGGCTGCTCGCCAATTAAAAACAGCCCGCTGATCAGGTTTGAAGCGGAGGTTTGTGAAGCAAAGCCAATGGCTACCGACAACACCCCGGCAGCGCCGAGTAATACGCTGAGCGAAAAGCCCAGTTGCTTTAACGCAGATGCCACAAACAACGCCAGAATAAGCCAGTAAACCAGCCGTTTAAACAACACAATATGGTGCTGGCTAAAGTTATTGCTAAAAAAACGTACCACCGCGCGCGAGGCCATGCTGGCGACAATAAACCCGGCCAGCAGTAAAATAGCCGCTTTTAGCATGTGGCTAACCTGCTCGGTTTGCAGCCATTGCATTAGTTGTTCTGTCATAGCACCCTCAGTTTAATCGGTAAAAATATCAGTGAAGGCACGAAACAGGCTGTGTTTTTCTGTTTTTTGCCGCGGTTGTGCCAGCAGTTCAGCACCCATGGCATCAGCTGGGCTTAATTTTCCGGTTCTGAAATGCGCCAGCGTTTGCAGGCCTTCATGCTGCAGCGTAACCGGATCTGTCCATAAGCTACCATCTGGCTTGCTATAAAGAGCTAAAAACGGCACCGGAATGCTGATTTTATCCACGCACAACATTTGCAGTGAACTGTTGTGAATAGTTACCGGTGTCACGGCACGGTGGGTTCGCAGTGGCAAGTCTTGCCGGGCGTCACGGGCATGGGTTTTATCGGCATAGCATAACTCGCCTATCTGGGTAGACGGGCCAAACCAGGTGTCAGATAAGCGTTGAACGACAATGTCCTGCAGCGCTACACCATCTTGTTGCGGTGCATCGGGCTGTTGCAACAGCAGTTGCACCGATACCGGTGAGCTAATATAAAATGTCGCTTGCTCATTCGGTGGTATATTAACCGGCTGCAGGGTTTTCACCACGACCGGTCTGTCCAACAATCGGGGCAGCAGGCGGTAACCTGCCGGGCTTTGGTTGAAGACAAAGCGCTGACATGTCAGGTGAACCGGTATCATCTTGACCGCTTCGCTGACCGGTGTTGCGGCTTTATCATCATTGCTGTATTCATGCGCCAGTAACCACTGTCGGGCCAGACGCTGAATGTAAATATGCAGTGGCCCCAGCCGGTAATGCCAGCAGGCATTCAGACTGAGTTCGCCTGGTTGCCACCAGGGGGAGGAGCTGTTTGCTGTTTGCATGTAATAAATGCCGCTATGAATTATTGCGGCTATCTTAGCAAGAACCGCGCACAACACCCACTGCGATATTCAGTTGTGCTCTACTGCTATGCTTTATAAAATAGCGCCTGTTTTTTGCTTATTCAGCAAAGTGTTAATTCATTTGACGGAGGGTGACACTGCCATGGAACTGCCAGCACTTATTGCCACCCTGCGCGGTGCGCTTGAAGCCAATACCGTACCGTTACTGCGAGAGCAACTGGACGATGTGCACCCGGCCGACCTAGCCAGTGCGTTGGTTGAATTTGCGCCACAGGATTTATGGACATTGCTGACGGTGTTCCCCCGTGCTGAGCAGGCCGAAGTGTTCGGGTATTTACCGGCTGAAGAGCAGGTTAAGCTATCGATCAGTATCAGCCGGCGCAAACTGGCGCCTATTATCCGTCAGATGTCGTCCGATGAACGCGCCGACCTGTTTAACCGGCTCAGCGATGAACAACGTGAAACGCTGTTGCCAGCATTGGCGCAGGCTGAACGTGAAGACCTACTGCGGCTGACCTCACACGAAGAGGGTACTGCCGGCGCTATTATGACGTCTGACTATGCCATACTGGCACAAGACTTAACCGTCGGTCAGGCACTGGACTCATTACGCCGCGAAGCACCAGACAAAGAAACCATATACTCAGCCTATGTGGTCGATGCAGCCCGTAAACTCATTGGTGTGGTGTCGCTGCGCGATTTGATTTTAGCACCACTGACCATGCCGATTGATGACCTCATCAACCACGATCCTATTTATGCCGGTGTGGACATGCCGCAAGAAGAAGTCGCGGCACTTATCGCCAAATATGACTTATTGGCGTTGCCGATTATTAACAATGAAGATCAAATGGTCGGCATTGTGACTTACGATGATGCCATGGACGTGGCCGAAGAAGAAGCCACCGAAGACTTTCACAAAACCGCCACCATCGGCAAGCTGGAAACCAGTGTAAAAGACGCCAGCATCGGTTTGCTGTACCGCAAGCGGGTGCTGTGGCTGGTCATTTTAGTATTCGGCAATATTTTTTCCGGTGCCGGTATCGCCTATTTTGAGGGCACTATATCGGCCCACGTCGCGTTACTTTTTTTCCTGCCATTGCTTATTGGTAGCAGTGGTAATGCCGGCGCGCAGTCTGGCACGCTAATGGTGCGGGCCTTAGCCACGGGGGATATTAAGTTACGCGACTGGGGCGCATTGTTAGCAAAAGAGTGTCTGGTGGCAGGCTTACTCGGCTTTACCATGGCAGCAGCTGTCGTGGGGTTGGGCTGGTGGCGCGGTGGCTACGATATTGCCATAGTCGTCGCGATGACCATGATGCTGGTCGTCATGGCCGGCAGCCTGATTGGCCTGTCACTGCCGTTTCTGCTTAGCCGCTTTAAACTAGACCCCGC
>JBFKFH010000104.1:0-10791 GCA_041618685.1 Rheinheimera sp. | reverse complement strand
GGTGCTGTCGCCATCGGGCTGCACTTTTTCCCATGGGTACATTAAAAAACAAATGCGCATAACGTTCTCGGTATCAATACAGTTGGCTAAGCATAAAAGAGCCGCCAGAAAAAGGAAGCGGATGATAGCGGATAAGCGAAAAAACACACGTGAATTTTGCAATAAATCTGCCGTCGCTGCATCCATTTAGCGGCTACTGGCGTATTGATGTTAAGGCGATAACGTTTACAGGACAGATAATGCAGCAATCACAACAACAACTATTGCAATGGCTGTATGCAACAGCACAAGGTAATAAGCAGGCCTTTGAGCAGTTATATCAGGCAACGTCGGGCAAACTCTTCTCAGTAAGTCTGCATTTGTTGCGCCGCAACGATTGGGCTGAGGATGTGTTGCAAGATGCCTATGTGCGTATTTGGCACAACGCGGCTGACTACCACGCAGAGAAAGGTAGCGTGATGAGCTGGATGATCAGTATCACACGCTATCGTGCGCTGGATTTGTTGAAATCCCGCCGGGTAAAAGCGGAGCATCTGGATATCGCAGAAGAGCTCGAAGACGATGCAAGCAATGAGGTGCAGCCGGGGGAGGCGATAGGCTTGGTTCGGGAAAAAGTTAAGCTGGACGATTGTATGCAGGGTCTGACCGACGAGCACAGACAATCTATACAGCTGGCCTATTTTAACGGACTGAGCCATCAGGAAATTACCGAACACACAGGCTCACCTCTGGGCTCGGTTAAAAGTTGGATCCGCCGCGGTTTAACCCAACTTAAAAGGTGCCTTGAAGCATGAAATATCAAGATCAGGACTTACTCGACGCCTTAGCGGTAGATTTTATTCTCGGTGCAATGCGTGGTGGTGCCCGCCGTCGGTTTCAGCAGCTTATTATGGCAAGGCCAGCCGTACGCCAGACGGTATGGCGCTGGGAGCAGCATTTAAACCCGTTGGCAGAAAGCCTGCCAGCAACAGTGCCAAACCCTCGTGTATGGCAGCGGGTGCAACAGCGCCTTGGCTGGACAGCGCCCGATGCTAAACCACAGCGTACTGCAAGCCGGCCATTTTGGACGGGCTTAGCGCTGGCAGCGTCATTGCTATTGGCGGTGGTTATGCTTAAACCCATGCTAAGTAGCGACCTGCAACAAGACATTGCGGTTATTCAAAGCAGTGATGCTAAAGCGTGGTGGCTGGTAAGTAAGGCAGAGCGCAAGCTTACTGTTAAGGCCACTGCAGCAGTGGGAGAGCAGCAGCTAAACGATTATGAGCTGTGGATGCTACCGGCAAGCGGCGCAGCCCCGGTGTCGCTTGGTTTGTTACCCCAACAAGGCGAACAAGTATTTGACTGGCCAGAAACTGCAGAAGGCGTAGTTATTGCTGCACTTGCCGTAAGTTTAGAGCCACGTGGAGGCTCACCTACCGGTGCGCCAACAGGGCCGGTGCTGTTTACCGCCGAAGTTGTCACCCTGTAAGGTGAATAAAAAACCGCTTCGGCGGTTTTTTTTATATTTTTTTGCCTTAACTGCATCCAGTAACACCAGTCAGTCGTTTCTAGGTCGCAATATTAATCAATAGGGACCACATAATATGAAACGTACCACAACATTCCTCGCCGTTACTGCGGCGTTAAGTGCACTTTCACTATTGGGCACAGCCCAGGCATCAAGCCACCGCGAAGCGCCAAGCATTACCCGCACACCCACCGTGGATGCAACTGACTTTTATTTATTTAACAGCTACGAAACCGGTCGTGATGCTTACGTCACGGTGATTGCCAATTATATTCCGCTGCAGGATGCGTACGGCGGGCCAAACTACTTTGCGATGGACCCGGCTGCGGTATACAGCATTCATATTGATAACGATGGTGATGCCTTGCCTGACATGAGCTTTAACTTTCGCTTTAGCAATTCACTGGTGAATGATGGGGCAGGTGTTAAGTTACCCATTGGGCCAGAGGGCAATCAGAAAATGGTTGCGGTGCCGCTTAAAAATGTCGGTGGTATTAGTGCTGACAGCTCAGCCGCACTGAATTTTATAGAGAATTACAGTGTTGAAGTGGCGTCCGGTGCCAATAGCACGATGTTAAGCCCACCGGGTGGCGCCATGCAATTTACCAAGCCCTATGATTTTGTCGGCACGAAAACCTTTACCAGTGCTTCGGCTTATCAGGCATATGCTGACCAATATGTTTATGATGTTGCGTTGCCAGGTTGTGCAGCAATGGCACGGATATTTGTTGGCCAGCGTAAAGATCCGTTCGTGGTCAATTTAGGCGAAACATTCGATTTAGTGAACTATGTGCCGGTTGAGGGGGATAGTGCACCAGGTGCCGGTGATGGCGGCGGTTTTCCGGGGGGCATAACACAAAGCCGAGCTAATGATGATCTGGCTGATAAAAATGTTACTACCCTGGCAATTGAAGTACCAAAAGCCTGTGTAGTCGGCAGCGGTAACGGCGTTATTGGTGCCTGGACCACGGCCAGCCTGCCGCAAGCCAGAATATTAAACCCGAATGCGACCTTTGCCCGCCCAGAGGTAAACGGCGGCGCCTTAGTGCAGGTGTCCCGTTTGAGTAACCCACTGGTAAACGAGCTGGTAATTGGCCTGGCCGACAAAGATAAGTTTAACAGCAGTAAGCCGGCAGATGATGGTCAGTTTGCTGATTACGTTACCCACCCAAGCTTACCTGCTTTACTAAATATTCTGTTTAAAGATGCGGTAAACGCTACGCTTGGCACCAACATTGAAGATTTGGCGCCAACTAACTTCCCACGTATGGATTTAGTCAGCGCGTTTTTAACCGGTGTAGCCGGCGTAAATCAACTGGCAACTGTCACACCAGCCGAAATGTTACGTCTGAATACTGCCATTGCAGCAACGCCTGCTGCGATGCAGTCTGCTTTTGGTGTAGCCGGTGACGATTTAGCCGGCTTTCCTAATGGCCGTCGTCCTGGTGATGATGTGGTAGATATTGCACTGCGGGTGGTCATGGGGGCGTTGTGTCATGACATTCCGGTTAACGGTACCGCAACTAATCTGGGCTACTGTACGCCTGAAGATGCGCCTGTAGGTAACGTACCCTTTACCGATGGTGCGCCACTGGATGCCACCATGCTAAATACCGGCTTCCCTTATTTGCTAACGCCACTGGCTGGCTCACCAAACTAAGGAGTTTGTAATGAAAATTAAATACTTAACGTTAGTTGCCACATTGGCCTGTGCTGCGGTGCTGGCGGGCTGTAACTCAGATAAGAAGCTGAACAGCCCACCGTCAGTGGGTGCCAATAGCTTTGTCACGGAGACTGATGTTGCCATTATGGATCGCGTTGCGGCGCAAGACACAGATGGCGATATGCTGATGTTCGAACTTGGTGCTGAGCCAAAAAACGGCAGTGTTACGCTGGCGTCTGATGGTAAGTTCACCTACACGCCCGCGTCAGAGTTTACGGGTAGTGACAGTTTCGCTATCAGCGTAAGTGATGGTGAGCTCACGGCACAGGGCGTGGTAAACATTACGGTAAATGTCGCGACAGTGTCGTTTCTTAGCTATTCACGTGCCGCCTTTGCACAGCAAGAAGCGGCAGCGCCATTGTCGGTAAACGGACGTATTTTTACCGCCGATGCAAGTTCCGAAGCGGACTATGCCGATCTGTTGACCGGGCAATAACAGCAAGCTAAACGGGGGCTGCGTGCTGCCCCCATATTTAAGGTGTCGTTATGAAATTGTTCTGCTTATCGCTGTGTGTTGTTTTTAGCTTGTCGTTGCAGGCCGAGCCGGTTAAACCGAATAGCGCTGACATGTTGCTACTGAGCAAAGCGTTACCACTGACGCCGCAAATGCAGATACTGCAGCAGCAACTTGCCCAGCAGCCACAAGATGACGCGCTCAGGCTACAACTGGTGCAGCTGTATTTACAAGGGGCTCGAAAGCCCGGTTTTGACGACTGGTTTCATCAGGCAAAGTCCTTGCTTAGTGAATTAACTGCTGCCAGCAAAGATAATGCGCTGTACGGGTTATTACTGGCAGATATACAGCAACAACAACATCAATTTGCTGCCGCGCTGGTTACCTTGCAGCCGGTATTTCAACGTGAGCCTGCTAACATCAACGCCAGCCTGATGGCTGCGCGCATTTTTCTGGCGCAGCATAATACCGCCGGTGCGCAGCAAGCTTGTGGCAGGTTATGGCAGGATTTATTCCTGTTCTCAGTGTGTAGCTACGAAGTCGCAGGTCGTCGTGGTAATGCGGCACAAAGCTACAGTGCATTGCAGCAACTGCACGCACAGCAAAAATCGTTATCTGAGGCTTTGGATATCTGGCTCAGAGGGATTTTGGCCGAACAGGCAGAAATGTTACATCTACCAGAGCAAGCTATTGCCTGGTTAGCACCGGTTTTGCCCCGGGCACCGGTTAGCTTGTGGCTGAAATGGGCCGATTTAAGTTTACAGCAGGGTGATGCGCAAAACGTGTACGCCCGGCTGCAGCCATTGCAGCAACAATATGGCCTGACCGATGGCTTATTGTTGCGTCTGGCATTGGCAGAGCGAGCAACCGCGCAGGGTAGCCAATATATGGCTGAACTTGAACCCCGTATGATGCTGCGCGCAGCACGCGGCGATACCGACCATGCTGCCGACATGGTGCATTACTTTCTTTCTGTCCAGCCTGACGCGCAAGCGGCGCTGCATTGGGCGCAGCTAAATTATGCCAGTGCTAAAGAGCCAGATGATGTCTTGTTGTTAAAGCGTGCCCGTGATGCAGCGCAGCAAAACGGAGAGCAATTATGAACAAATTAGCTTTGCTGCTAGCTGCATTTATCAGTGTTTATGCACACAACGCCGAGGCACATAAATTTAGTACCGCCTATCTCGATGTCAGTGAGCGGGGTGGTCAACCGTTAATTGTTTGGCAGGTGGCGTTGCATGATCTCGCTCAGGCCAATTTACTGAACGGCGCCAATGGCAATGCCGTCAGTTGGCAGCAGGTTTTAGACAGTGAAACAACGCTTATTAACTACATTACAGCGCACATCACATTTACCGCCGATGCTACGCCATGCACACTTGCGCCGCAAAGCAGCGACAACTGGCTGTTGCAACAAATACAGGGCGATTTTTACCTGCAGCTGGCGGTGCAGGCCGATTGTGCCAGTACGCAAAACTGGCAATTAAAGTACAAGGCGCTGTTTGATATTGAACACAGCCATAAAGCATTATTATTTTGGCACTTAGCTAACGATAGACGCCGTGCTGTGCTTGATGCCAGCTCGGGGCTGTTCCCAGCAGACTAAGCCACAAATTAAGGTTCCCCATGCAAACTTTTCGATTATTTTTACTGAATGCTGTGTTAGCTGCGCTTACTTTTACCCCGGGGGCACAGGCGGATAGCTTATCCGGCAGCATGTTTGAACAAATTACCGTACAGGGGCACCAAACAGACTTGCTGGGACAGGCCAGCTCAGCGTCTGAGGGGGTAATTGGTAACGGCGAAATTGCCGATCGCGCTTTATCACGTACCGGTGAGATATTGGAATTTATTCCCGGCATGGTGGTCACTCAGCACAGCGGCAGCGGTAAAGCTAACCAATACTTTTTGCGTGGTTTTAACCTGGATCATGGCACTGATTTCAGCACCTTTGTTGATGGCATGCCGGTGAACATGCGCAGCCACGGTCATGGCCAGGGTTATACCGATTTAAGCTTTATTATTCCTGAGTTGGTGCAGCAAATAGATTATAAAAAAGGTGCCTATTACGCGGAAAATGGCGACTTCTCGGCAGCGGGTTCCGCACGCTTTAGCCTGCAAAACCGCACTGTGGATCTGGTAGAGTTGGGCCTGGGCGACGACCAATACCAGCGATTGCTGGCAAAAGGCAGCGTGAAGCAAGGTTTGGGCGATGTGCTGCTGGGGATGGAACTGCAGCGTTACGATGGCCCCTGGACAGATATTAACGAGGATGTGCAAAAGGTAAATTTAAACGCGCGTTACAGCCGTCCGCTTGGTAGCGGGCAGTTCGCTGTTACTGCCATGGCCTATGACAACCGCTGGCAGTCTGCCGACCAAATTCCCAAGCGTGCGGTGGATGCCGGAATTATTGACGCCTTTGGCTCACTGGACACTACCGTTGGCGGTGACAGCTCGCGCTTCAGTCTGTCGGCCAGTTGGCGCAGTGATGCGTGGCAAGGCAGCATATATGCGATACAAAGTGACATGGATTTATGGTCTAACTTTACTTATTTCCTTAACGATCCGGTTAATGGCGATCAATTTGAGCAAGTAGACCAGCGCTGGATTTATGGCGGCGAGCTAAGTCATCACTGGCACCACCGGGTAGGCGAATTTGCTCTTGAACATGTTGCCGGTGTGCAAGCGCGCTACGACGATATCGCAGAAGTGGGGTTATACAACACGAAAGCGCGTGCACGATTGAACACGGTGCGGCAGGATCAGCTGCAGCAGGGTTCGCTTGGGTTATACAGCCAAACATTGCTGGAACTTAGCGCCGACTGGTCAGCGCATTTAGGTTTACGTTACGACTTTTTTGCTGCCGATGTTGCTAGTTCATTAGACGCCAATTCAGGCGACGTATCGGATGGGATTTGGTCAGCAAAAGCCGGGTTAAGTTACCAGTTCGCACCGCGGTGGCAGGCCTATGCCAGCGCCGGGCAGGGGCTTCACTCGAATGACGCACGCGGCGCGACAACAAAAGTAGATCCGCAAAGTGCTGAACCTGTCGCACCGGTCGACTTTCTGGTGCGCTCCAACGGGGCAGAGCTTGGACTACGGTTTTTTGACTACAGCGCGTTTAACGCATCACTGGCGTTGTGGTACTTGGCGGTAGATTCCGAACTATTGTACGTTGGCGATGCAGGTACTAACGAACCTGGTCGGGCATCAAAGCGCTACGGTGTTGAAATGGCTGCGTATTACTGGTTTGGCGGCAACTGGAGCCTTGATGCAGAGCTGGCGCTAACTCGCTCTCGTTTCACTGAAGAGGTAACACAACAGGGCGCCTATGTAGAAGGCGCGTTACCCCTTGTGCTCAGCACCGGTTTGGTTTACAAAGCCAATGCCCCCTGGCAGGCCAGTTTGCGCCTGCGTCACTTTGGTAAGCGCGTGCTGGAGAGTTTTAATCAGCAACGATCTAATGCCACCACAGTGGTGAATGCAGACTACCGCTATCAGTGGCAGCAATGGCAGTTAGCGCTTGAGCTGCTGAACCTGTTCGACAGCAAGGACAACGATATTGACTACTATTATGCCTCGCGCCTTATCGGTGAGACACAACAGGGTGTAGAGGATACTCATTCACATCCTATTGCCCCGCGCACCCTGCGGTTTAAGTTGTCTTATCGCTTTTAAGCGCGCACGATAGCACCTAACAGATCGGTTTTACGCTTTGCTGCGTATTGCATCAGTGTATTAACCCAGTACCCTTGATTAAGTAATGGAGAAAAAAGATGAAAGCATGGTTAAGTGTGGTTGCATTAAGCGCAGGCTTACTGGCAATGCCAGCCCTGGCAAATCAATGTGGTGACATATTGGGCCACTCAATGCAGCAGCTGAACACGCGTGAAAGTGTCAATTTATGCGACAGCTACCAAGGCAAAACGATATTAGTGGTCAATACGGCAAGCAAATGTGGCTTTACGCCACAATTTGATGCGCTGGAGGCGTTGTACCAAAAATATCAGGATAAAGGCCTGGTAGTTTTGGGGTTTCCGTCAGACAGCTTTAAGCAGGAATATGATGATGCCGAGAAAACAGCAGAAGTGTGTTACCTGACCTACGGTGTTAAATTCCCCATGTTTGCCAGTTCAAAAGTAAAAGGCGATGATGCCAACCCGGTATTTAAAGCGCTGATCGCTAAAACCGGTGAAACGCCAAGCTGGAACTTTAACAAGTACCTGATCAGCAGCGATGAGCAAACGGTTAAACACTTTGGCAGCCGCACAACACCAGACGATAAAGACTTTGTTGCTGAGCTGGAAAAAATGTTAGCGGCGAATGCAGCTACTGCTGCCAGCACTGAGAAATCAGGCGAGTAAGCTTGCCGTCAACTGCTTTTGCTACAACACTCGCTTTGGCTCATCACACAACTCGCTTGCGCTTTTGCGCGCTCAGACAGTCTGTGATGACCAAATCGAGGTTCTAGCCGCAATTGACTGCATAAGTCTTAACCCTGGGTTAGCTGATTTTGCTCAAAAGCATGATCTACAGTCGTGGGCTTCGCTTCTGCCGCTGTGCGTGCTAAAACGTCGCAGCGCTCATTTTCCGGGTGGCCGGCATGGCCTTTTACCCAATGCCAGTTTACTTTGTGTGCTTGCGCTGCACTGTCTAAGCGTTGCCATAAATCCTGATTTTTTACCGGCTGCTTGGCGCTGGTTTTCCAATTGTTGCGCTTCCAGCCTGCCAGCCATTGAGTAATGCCAAGGCGCACATACTGGCTGTCGGTCGTTAAGTCGACATCACAGCTATCTTTTAAACTCTCCAGCGCAATTATCGCCGCCAGTAATTCCATGCGATTATTCGTGGTCAGACGATAGCCACCGCTAAGCTCTTTGCGATGTTGTTTGTACATCAGTACGGCGCCATAACCGCCGGGTCCCGGGTTACCCAGGCAAGAGCCATCGGTATAGATCGCAACAGTTTTGCGCATAAAGCCTTTCCTCAAACCAAAACGGCGTATAATCTAACCCAAATGCTGTAAAAAACGAAACTGCCATGGCTAAAAGACAAATTATTCTCGACACCGAAACGACCGGTATTAACCCAAGAGACGGCCACCGTATTATTGAAATTGGCTGTGTAGAGCTTATCAATCGTCGTTTTACCGGTAACAATTTTCATGTCTATATCAACCCGGAACGCATTATTGATGCTGAAGCAGTGGCTGTGCACGGTATTACCAGTGAACGGCTGAAAAACGAGCCGAAGTTTCGCGACATTGCGAAAAGTTTTTACGACTATATCCAGGGTGCTGAGCTGGTTATTCATAATGCCGCCTTTGATGTCGGCTTTATTAACCATGAGTTTTCGTTGCTGCATCCGCCACTACCACCAGTAGCACAATACTGCACGATACTGGATACCTTGTTGCTGGCGCGGGAAATGCACCCCGGGCAAAAGAATAATCTTGATGCGCTATGCCGTCGCTATGATATCAACAATAGCCATCGTACCTTGCACGGCGCTTTGCTGGATGCGGAAATTCTGGCAGATGTTTACCTGTTAATGACTGGCGGCCAGGTTAGCCTTAATCTGGCTAATGAACAGGATGGTGCAGGCAGTGATGGCGGACCGGCTGCCATTGAGCGCAGTGGCAGGTTAACTGTACTGCGTGCAACCGAGGCCGAATTAGCCGCGCATGAAACCAGGCTGGATCTGGTACAGAAAAAAGGGGGCAGTTGCCTGTGGCGAAGCTGATAACGATATTGAGCCTGCTGCTGTGTAGTGCATTAGCTGCACAGCAAGCAACCCCAGAGCCGGAACTAAGACCTGCTGTGGATGACGCTACACTGCACGAGGACATCGGTTTCACCCTGCTTGACGACTTACCGACGAAAAATCAGATCCCGCTGTTTGATAATCGTTTTCGCATTGACGAAAACGTTGATGAAATTACCCTGCTTCTGTTTCGTCGCAGAGGGTCATCCTCAGTGGTGTTAGTGCGCCCGGATGGCAGCAAAATTCAGTTTCGTACCGCCGAAGATCAGCAGGTACGCTGGCACGATGCCAGTAGTTATGACCTGATCCAGATTAAAAAACCAATGCCGGGCCCGTGGCAGGCGATAGGCCGGTTATTGCCGCAAAGCCGTATTATGCTGCTGACAGATATAAAGCTCAGTGTTGACCCGTTGCCAACAAATTTAATGGTTGGCGAAACAGTAAAAATAACGGCGCGGTTAACCAACGGCAATGAAGTTATCAACGCGAAAGACTTCAGAGATGTGCTGGCATTAGAGGTAATCTTTGTTAGCACCAATAACGCTGAGCACGATAATTTTGGCCGTGGGGTGGTGCAGGTTGCAACGTTTCGCGATGATGGAAAGGGCTTTGACGAACGTTCGCGTGACGGTGTGTTCACCGGCGAATTTCAGCTGCGATTTGTTTCCGGTGAGTGGATCCCCAAATATATGGTGCGCACGCCGCTGTACACCCGCGAAGTGGAACAATCGCCTATAGTGCTAAAGCCGGCGCCAATAGAAGCGGAGATAACGGCGGCACTTGCCGCTGATGAAACGAAGCCCGGAGTTGAACCCCTGCCGCATCAGGTGCTGTTTCGTGTTACCGATGACAGTGTGAATAAAGCATCAGTGCTGCTGCAGGGGCGGGTGCGTTACCCTAACGGCGACGTAGAAGAGTTTGCGATGAACGAACCCGGCATTAAACCCAGGCAGTTACAACTGCATAACCGCGGGCATGGCAGTTACATATTAGAGGTCGCCGCTTTTGGTGAGACGCGGGATGGCCGTGAGTTTATGCTTAATCTGCCAGAGACCAGCTTTGTGGTAAACCGGCCAGTAGTGGACGCGCCGGTATTAGCCGAGTTACCACAGAGCATTAAAGACGAAATTGCGGCAGAAAAAGCTGAGCCTGAGCCCGAGTTTCCCTGGGGATTGGTGATCACGGCCAATATATTGATCCTGTTCGGCGGTGGTTTTGCTATTTGGTTTGTGATGGCAGACAAAAAACTGACGGATTTAATGTTTTGGCAAAAAGCTGGCGCAGCCGCTCCGGCTGCCGCGGCAGCAGGCCGTAAAAATACGGCTGCAGCAGAAAAAAATAATG
>JBFKFH010000103.1:0-10791 GCA_041618685.1 Rheinheimera sp. | reverse complement strand
GTGTAGTGCCGGAAGAACGTATCGAGTTGGCGAAAGCGAAAATGCAGCTGATGCGAGCTAGAGAAAAAGTAAAACAACGGCCAAATGCAGAACAAATATTGCAACTGCTGGAGCACGAATATGAGTTGCTGCTGGCGCGTATGCAAGACTACTATCAACTGAAAAAGCAGATGCTGATGCAACGTAAACAGCAACTGGTAGCGCAATATCAGGCTGTAGATTTTAAAAATAGCTATCAGGAGTTTAAACTGCACCTGCAACAGCAGCAGCAGCACTGGCAACGCTTAGTCACAGCGTTTAGCTGATTGAAAAAAGAGACTCCGGTCTCTTTTTTTGTGCCTGATACCTGATATGCTCAGCCTTATTTTAGTGAAAACAGTGAGATCAGCCGCGTGAGTACAACGAAAACTGCACCGAAAAAAACCAGCTATGACTTTGATGCCATTGTTATTGGTACCGGCCCTGGCGGCGAGGGTGCGGCGATGTACCTGGCAAAAAGCGGATTAAAAGTCGCCGCAATTGAACGTTACCAATCGGTAGGTGGCGGCTGTACGCACTGGGGCACGATCCCGTCTAAAGCACTACGCCACTCAGTAAGTCGCCTGATAGAATTTAAAGAAAACCCACTGTTTCAGCTGGATGAACAGCATACTAAGCTGACCTTTTCGCAAATTCTTAAACACGCGGCCGGAGTTATCCGTAAACAAGTCAGGCTCAGAGCCGGTTTCTATGATCGTAATCAGGTAAAAATGTATCAGGGTGAAGCCAGATTTATTGACAATCATAGATTGAGTATCAGTTGTGAAGACGGAAGTTGTTTTGAACTCAGTGCAAAAACTATTGTTATTGCCACTGGCTCGCGTCCCTACCGGCCGGCTGATGTCGACTTCCAACACAGCCGGATCTACGACTCTGATACTATTTTGTCACTGCAACATGACCCCAAACACATCATCATTTATGGTGCTGGTGTAATCGGGTGCGAGTATGCCTCTATCTTCCGCGGCTTAGGTGTCAGAGTAGACTTAGTCAATACCCGTGATCGTCTGCTGTCTTTTATGGATACTGAGATTTCAGACTCATTGAGTTATCACTTCTGGAATTCTGGTATGACCATTCGTCATGGCGAGGAGTTTGATCGGATTGAAGGTAAAGACGATGGTGTGGTGCTGCATTTAAAATCCGGCAAGAGAATGAAAGCAGATTGTTTTTTGTTTGCCAACGGCCGTACCGGAAACACCGACATGTTAGATCTGAAATCAATTGGACTTGAGTCTGATAGTCGTGGCCTGCTAAACGTTAATAAGCAATACCAAACCAGTGTCGACAATATCTATGCTGTCGGTGATGTCATAGGTTATCCCAGCCTGGCTAGCGCAGCCTATGATCAGGGGCGTCTGGCAGGGGAAGCAATTGTTAAAGGAAATCTGGACGGGCACCTGATCGCTGATATCCCAGCTGGTATCTACACCATTCCAGAGATGAGCTCTGTCGGAAAAACTGAGCAAGAGCTGACAGCGGCAAAAATACCCTACGAAGTCGGGCGGGCTCAGTTTAAGCACCTGGCACGCGCACAAATCGCCAATACCAATGTCGGCAGTCTGAAACTGTTATTCCACCGTGACACACTGGAGATTCTGGGAATTCACTGCTTCGGCGAACGGGCAGCGGAAATTGTCCATATCGGCCAGGCGATAATGATGCAGAAAAATGGCGGCAATACATTGGAGTATTTTGTCCATACCACTTTTAACTATCCGACAATGGCTGAAGCCTATCGGGTGGCTGCACTGAATGGACTAAATCGACTTTTCTAAGTTAACGTATTGAAATACAAACAGATATTCCACCAATGTTAACTGTAGCATTTAATTTTGTTTTGCCTGATAAATCGTTGTAAACTCAATTAGATAATAATTAAATAAACAGCTTGTTGGAGTTATTTATGGTACAGCTTCGGTATAGTTTGGTGTTGCTGTTTTTTGCCCTATCCTGGCAAGTGCATGCAGACTTTCCAACCGCTAAGGCATTGTTTGAAAAGCAAGAGTACGAATTAGCTAAACCTCAGCTGGAAACTCTGGCTGAACTTGGCCACTTAGAAGCACAGTTTTTATTATCCCGCATGTACGCTGAAGGACTGGGCGTAGATCCTGATATGAACCTGGCTTATGCCTGGACATTAATCGCGCGTGAGCGAAATCATCCTGAAGCAGATAAACAGTACCGGGTATTACGTACCAAACTGACTTCCAGACTGGAGGGGAAAGAGGTGTTTACCAGTCTTAACAACCAGTTTGGTAAAGTAGCATTAGACGGTAATTTGTATCCTACCGCCAACCGCTATGTCGCAACTGATGTGCGAGTTAAAGCAATCAGTAAGCCAGAACCTGAATACCCGAGCTTTTTTGAGCGAGCCGGTGTCTCTGCCTGGGCGATAGTGCATTACGACATAACTGAAGACGGCAAGACAGAAAATGCCAGTGTCATTGCCTCATTCCCAGTCGATGCGATAAATGAGTATGTGTTAGATGCAGTAAAGGAATGGCGTTTTGAGCCACCAAAGGATTTATACGGAGATCCGATTCGGCTCGAAATGCAGGCGCATACTTTTCGCATAGCAGCCTACAACAGCTCTAAAGCCCGTAAATTTGAACGGGAGAATCAGGAATACCTCGATGCTGTTTTAGCCGCGGCAAAAACGGAATCAGCAAAATATCAATATCTGTATGCATTGTTAGCCGAAAACCGTATTGTCAATGAGCCCGATGCACTGAAATGGTATCTCAAAGCTGCGATAAATGGTTATCCCCAGGCACAATACAGGCTTGCGCAGTGTTTGGTTACCGGTAATGGTTGTGATCGTGACCAAAGTAAAGCGGTAAACTGGTTAGCGATATCGGCTGACGGCGGCGATCCCAAAGCGGCTTATTTGTTAGCACAGGAACTGCTTGACAGTAACAACGTCAATTATAATCCGCGCAAAGCAGCCGGTTATCTTGAATTGGCGGCGCTGCAAGAATATATGCCAGCCATCGCTGAATACGCCGCGTTACTGGCGATGTCTGATGACCCGACATTACGTGATCCGCAAAAAGCGATAAGACTGGCTGAGCAAGGTCGGGCTATAGATGCCAATAACCCCAACTTACTTTCTACGCTTGGCGTCGCATTCATTGAACTAGGCCAACAAGGCCGTGGTGAATCGATGCTGCGTCAAGCCGTCGAGGAGGCAAGAAAACGGAAATGGACTATAGAAAACTTTGAAGATCTGCTGGCCGATTATCAGATGGCGGCGGCAGGAGCCAACTAGCATACAGTAACCCCGGCTTATGCCGGGGTTACTTTTAGTTTATTCCGCTATGTCACTACTCATATGGTAAGTGCGGCTAAATGAATGCACCGCATCAATAAACACGCTAACACGCTCAGGATCGACGTCTGGCGTTATACCGTGCCCTAAATTAAACACATGACCCGTACCCTGGCCAAAACCGTCCAGAATCATTTGCACTTCTTGCCGAATACGCTCAGGTGAACCAAGCAGTATAGAAGGGTCCATATTGCCTTGTAACGCAACTTTGTCACCTACGCGGGCTTTTGCATCGCCAATATTAATCGTCCAGTCCAGACCTAGCGCATCGCATCCCGTATTCGCTATCGCTTCCAGCCATAAGCCACCATTTTTGGTAAACAGCGTTACTGGCACTTTACGGCCATCAGCCTCGCGGGTTAACCCATCAACAATCTGCTGCATATAGCCCAGAGAATACTCTTTATAATCACGTGGCGTCAGCACTCCGCCCCAGGTATCGAAAATCATCACCGATTGTGCCCCGGCGGCGATCTGTGCGTTTAGATACAGAATGACACTTTGCGCCAGTTTATCCAGCAGCAAATGTAACGCTTCTGGCTCACTAAACATCATTTTCTTAATCGTGCCGAAGGTTTTACTGCTGCCCCCTTCCACCATGTATGTTGCTAACGTCCACGGACTGCCCGAAAAACCAATCAGTGGCACGCTGCCGTTCAGCTCCCGGCGAATAGTCCTCACCGCATCCATCACGTAACGCAGTTCCTGCTCCGGATCCGGTATCGGTAGGTTTGCGATGTCGAGAAAATCCCGAACCGGGCGTTCAAACTTCGGGCCCTCACCTTCGCCAAAATACAAACCCAATCCCATTGCATCAGGTATAGTCAAAATATCGCTAAACAAAATGGCTGCATCCAGCGCATAACGTCGCAGTGGCTGTAGCGTGACTTCACAGGCCAATTCCGGGTTTTTACAAAGTGACATAAAATCACCGGCCACAGCACGTGTAGCACGATACTCTGGTAAGTACCGGCCGGCCTGGCGCATCATCCATACAGGTGTTCTGTCTACCGGTTGCTTTAATAGTGCTCTGAGGTACCGATCATTTTTTAATTGCA
Source organism: Rheinheimera sp. (assembly GCA_041618685.1). Taxonomy (GTDB): domain Bacteria; phylum Pseudomonadota; class Gammaproteobacteria; order Enterobacterales; family Alteromonadaceae; genus Alishewanella. The sequence goes on along the minus strand of JBFKFH010000103.1, from coordinate 6,363 downwards.
TACATTGTCCGCCATTAACAGAATTGGCGCCATTTTAGCATTGTGTCAGCGCAGCGCCTATGTTTTCGCGGTAAATGCTGGGTTCAGGTTTTTTCGCTATAGGCTTGTCATCGGCAGACCGATCTGCTATAACATTGCTGCGCTAGTGAAGAATAACAAGAAAGAAGCCCGTTTAAACGGGACCACTGCTAAAATTTAGTTAAGCCACTTTATGTGGCTTTTTTATTGCCTGCGATTTGTGAAAGCGTAGAAATAATCTGCCCAGACAATGTTTGAATCGGCGGTACCTCTGGTAAGTCTGACAACGGAAACCAATGCGCCTCTTCGATTTCCTGTGGCTGACATACAATGTCACCACCAGCATAATCTGCAATAAATCCTGTCATTAACGAATGCGGAAACGGCCACGGTTGACTACCGACATAGCGTAAATTGGCAATATCAATGCCCACTTCTTCTTTAACTTCACGCACTGCAGCTTGCTCTAAAGTTTCTGCTGACTCAACAAAGCCAGCCAGTATAGAAAAGAACCCAGCACGATGACGGCTGGAGCGTGCGAGTAGGATTTGCCCCTCTTTGACAATGCCGACTAAAACACAGGGAGCAATGCGCGGGTAGCAACGGTGGCCACACTTGTTACACAGTGCTGCCAGCTCCCAACTGACCAAGCTCATAGCACTGCCACACTGACCGCAAAAACGATGCGTCTGAAGAAATAGTGCTACCTGTACCGCACGTGCTGCAAGCTCAAACACGCACTCTCCCGCAGGCAATAACTCGCGCGGCGATACCCACTCATCCTCATTCGCAATATGATCATGGTTAATCACCACATAGGCTTGCTGTCCATCCAGCTCGCCTATACAGCACACCTGCTCCGGCTCAGCCGATAAAGTTAGGTCGGAAAAATTGCCCCGCGGTATCTGCTGGGCCGTGTTAAGCCAAATCCGGCCACGATTTACGATGAACCAGCTGCCGTGCTGGTGCGGCTTAATATTGAGACTATGTTTGATCATTAGCAGTCCTCTGCGGTACTCTGTAATTAAGCCATCATAATGCCGTTCACTGGGCTGACCAATAAAAAAACGGTTGATCTTTGGTGCAAAATTCATTTAATTAGACAGTACTGCAGCACAGCTGCTGCACTTAAGGAGAAGGCAATGTACACCCGTGTGCAGAAAGCGCGACAAAAATGGGGTGGCTCACTAACTGCCATCGATAACTGGCTGGATGAACGGCAACAGCTTATCGTTAGTTACTGCAAACTGGCTGCTCTGCCGCCGTTTGATACTAAGCGCACTACATTGCCAGCTCAACCTGCTGTACAAGCATTTTGCCAACTATTGGTAGACTACTTATCTGCCGGGCATTTCGAAGTCTATGAACGTATTGTGTCTGAGTGTGCAGTAAATGGAACGGACAGCCGTAAATTAGCCGACGAGTTATACCCCAAAATTGCAGTTTCTACTGATTTAGCGCTTAATTTTAATGACCTGTATGCAGATCACCTGAGTACGCGCCACAGCGCGGCTTTTGATCGGGAATTATCTGCGCTGGGTCAGGCGCTGGAAGAGCGTTTTGAATATGAAGACGAACTGATCAATACCTTGTATGAAAAACACACTGATGCCAGTGTCTCCGTCTGAGACTCACTGACAAGCAATAAAAAAGCGGCCGAAGCCGCTTTTTTTATTGCTAAAGTACTTTATTTTGTTGCTGTCACTATTTCCAGCAATTCAACTTCAAATACTAATACGCTGTTTGGCTTAATCACACCCATGTCGCGCTCACCGTACGCCAGCTCAGCAGGAATTGTGAATTTAAACTTAGAGCCCACGTTCATCAGCTGCACACCTTCAGTCCAGCCTGGGATAACCCGGTTCAATGGGAACTGGGCCGGCTCGCCGCGATCAACTGAGCTATCAAACTTAGTGCCATCAACCAGTGTACCGGTGTAATGCACTTTTACCGTATCGGTCGCAGCCGGTTTAGCACCTTCTGCCGCTTGCAGTACTTCGTACTGTAAACCTGATTCAGTAACGGTAACGCCTTCTTTTTTGGCGTTCTCTTCCAGGTAACTCTTACCGGCCGCAACGGCTTGCGCGCTTTCAGCTTCAGCAATAGCGGTTTGCTTTTCACGGAACTGCTCTTCCAGTGCCGTCATCATGGTTTGTACTTCTTCTTCTGTCATTGCCGTTTTACCCGCTACGGCGTCCTGCACACCACGTAAAATTATTGCGCTGTCCAGTGACAGACCCATTTTACTGTACTCATCCAGTGTGCTATCCAGATAGCGTCCAACAGATACACCCAAGCTGTATGACTGTTTAGCTTCATCAGTGTCTAATACTCCAGGCTTCTGCTCTGCTTCTTTCTGGCAAGCGGCAAGGGTCATTACTGCCAGTGCCACCAGAGACATTTTGGTAACTAAGCGCATTCGGTTCTCCAAGATTTACGCAGCCGGGCTGCAAAAGTATGTTTTAATAGTGTCCAATGAACTGACCTATACTAACGGTTTGTGCTCAGGAGGTTAACACCCGACATGAAATATCCTGCGTTTTTTCTGCTAATACTGCTGACCGGCTGTGAAAAACTGACCTCGACACCCCCACTGCAACAATTCCCGCATGTGGCACAAGGTAGCTACGCAGCAACCTTGTCTGATGATGGGCGTTTTGCTGCCGTATCGTCCATTCAGGACGGGGTAGCACTGTGGGACCTGAAATCCAACGCTTTGAAATATCAGTGGAAACATCTGGATACCGCCGAGAATCTAGTGTTTAGCCTGGCAATTAGTCATAATAACAGCCACGTGTTGACTGCAGATCAACACACCTATGCCCTGTGGGAAACCAGCAGTGGTCAGAATATCGGTTTCTGGCAACTGGACGCGGCAACAGTGCGCGATGTTGCCGTATCTAACAACGGTAATCATCTGCTAATTGGCAAAAGTGATGGCGGTGTGCAGCACATTACGTTGTCATCCGGCCGCCGGCTTGAGTTTTTAGGGCATACGGAACGCATTAACAGTGTTGCCATGTCACCCAATGGCCGCTATGCCCTAACTGGGGGCAACGACTACAAAGCCCATTTATGGGATACCCAAAGCGCCCAAATTATTTATAGCTTCAGCCACCCGAGCAGGGTGACAAAGGTCGCGCTGGATCCGCAGGGGCGCTTCGCGTTTAGCGCAGATAGCCAGGATTTAGCCCAGATCTGGGATATTAAAACCGGTAAACTGGTCAGCACGTTGCAGTTTATGGCGCGCCAGCAAGTGTTCAGCGCGGTACGGTTTAGTGCCGACGGAAAGTATCTGGCTACCGGTGCCCCAACGCGTAAGCTGGCGTTGTGGGATGTGCAAACGGGTCGTGAATTGCAACATTGGCAGGTGTCGGTTCGTGCCGACAGTCGGCCCGCTAGTGCCGTAGTGCACGCAGTAACGTTTTTAAATGATACGCAACTTATCAGCGAAAGCTCCAGTGGCATAGCCGAAGTATGGGAGATACAACATGACAGCAAATGAGCAGGAACTGCAATTGCATATTGTCGAACTGGAAAGCAAGCTTGCATTCCAGGAAGACACGGTAAACAGCCTGAGTAACGAACTACTGGAACACAACAGAAAAATAGACCGGCTGCAACAGCAGGTGATGTTGCTGGCTGAGAAACTGCGCAATCTGCCGGATGACCAGGGCATATTGCGACCGGAAGAAGAGCCGCCGCCACCGCATTATTAACATCCACAGGCGTGTATCGTACTAACCGACAGACACGCCGCTAAACCTGACACCACCGGCGTGCCACAGCCTGTTTAGCAACCTAACGAATAGCGCCGGCCGATACCCGGCCCTGATTGGCCACTATCATTCAGGCTTAAATACACCTATCACCTGCTCAGCGCTACGGCTTGCTTTTGCTATCTGAGCCTCTGGCTGCACCATCTGATGATGGCATTCAACACATTCAACTTTTTCGACATTGTTTTCTAAAAACAACATCATGGTATCCATCGCCTTACATTTCGGGCAGCTGGCTCCGGCAATAAAACGCTTTTTTTTACGTGTCGTCATCTTGCTTCTCGTCTGTTTGCTGCAGCAATTTTACGCGCTAAGCCTTGGTTTGTTGGCTGTATACGGGTAAATTAGCAGCCCAATTCAGTTACACAGGAAAAAACATGATCCAGCTGCAACAGGTTGAACTGCGCCGTGGTATTCAGTGTTTGTTTCAGGCTGCCGATCTTACCGTATTTCCGGGGCAAAAGGTGGGAATTGTCGGCGCCAACGGTTGTGGTAAATCCAGCCTGTTCGCGTTACTACAAAACAAACTGCACGCTGACGCCGGCAATGTCAGTATTCCCGCCAGCTGGCACATCGCCACCGTAGCCCAGGAGACACCAGCCGTTGACTGCAGTGCGATGGACTATGTACTGCAGGGCGACGAACAGTTGTTTCCGCTGCTGATAAAAGTGCGCACCGCTTGCAGCGAGTCTGATCTGGCGGCGGTTCACCTGCAGATAGAAGCACTGGATGGTTATCGGGCTGAAGCCAAAGCCGGTATTTTACTCGACGGCCTGGGTTTTAGCGGCGATGCGCAGCAACAGCCGGTAAAGTCATTCTCGGGCGGCTGGCGTATGCGGTTAAATCTGGCACGGGCTTTAATGCAACGCGCTGAATTACTGCTACTGGATGAACCGACCAACCACCTTGATTTGGATGCAGTACTGTGGCTGGAAAAGTACTTGAGTAACTACCAGGGTACGCTGCTGCTGATCAGTCATGACCGGGACTTTCTTGACGCAGTGACCGATAATATTGTTCACATTGAACGCCAGACCCTGACGCTGTATAAAGGTAACTATAGCCAGTTTGAGCGGCAGCGCGCCGAGCAATTGGCGCAGCATCAATCCAATTTTGATAAGCAACAGCGTCAGGTGGCGCACTTACAAAAATTTATCGACCGCTTTAAAGCACAGGCCACTAAAGCGCGTCAGGCTCAAAGCCGGATAAAAGCTTTGGAGCGCATGACGATACTGGCACCCGCCCATGTCGACTCGCCATTTAGTTTTAGCTTTCGCGAACCCAAAGCCCTGCCCAATCCTTTACTAAAAATGGACAATGTACAGGCCGGTTACGCCGATAAAATCATCTTAAGTCAGATTAAGTTTCAGCTGCTACCAGGTAGTCGAATTGGCTTGCTAGGCCGCAACGGAGCCGGTAAATCAACGTTGATTAAATTGCTATCTGGCAGCATGACGCCACAAAGCGGCGATGTCTGGTACGCCAATGGCGTCAGTTTGGGTTACTTTGCCCAACATCAGCTGGAGACACTGCGGCCTCAAGATTCGCCATTACAACATTTAGTTCGATTGGACCCATTGGTGCCAGAGCAGAAACTGCGGGATTTCTTAGGCGGTTTTGGCTTTCATGGTGATAAAGCGCTGGAAGCCTGTGCGCCGTTTTCCGGCGGCGAGAAAGCCCGCTTAGTATTGGCGCTAATTGTATACCAGCGGCCTAACCTACTGTTGCTGGATGAGCCGACCAACCACCTTGACTTAGATATGCGCGAAGCCATTGTGATGGCTTTACAAGAGTTTGAAGGTGCTATTGTCATCGTGTCGCACGACCGCCATCTGCTTAGCAGCTGTACCGATGAATTTTATCTGGTGGCCAATGGCCGGGTTGCGCCCTTCGATGGCGATTTAGCTGACTATTACCAATGGTTGCAGCAAGATGCCCGCAGAAGTGCATCCGAGGCGCAGGCCAGCACACCAGTTAGCAATAATGTACCGCGTAAAGACCAAAAACGTTTAGAAGCCGATTTGCGTAATCTGCTGCGGCCATTACGGCAAAAAGTAGACAAACTGGAACAGCAACAGGAAAAGCTGACCCAGGAATTGGCAGCGATTGAACAGCTGCTGGCCGATGCAGATCTGTACAGCGCCGAGCGTAAAGCCGAACTCACCAGCTTGCTGGCAAAGCAGGCTAATGCCAGTAGCAGCCTGAGCAGTATCGAAGAAGATTGGTTTGCTGCGCAAGACGCGTTAGAACAGCAAACCGAACAATTCTGGCAGCAAAATGGCTAATGCACTTAGCACAGCGCAGCTGTGGCAATTCAGCTTGCAGCTGTATCCGCACGTCAAGCAAATTAGTCTGCATTGGCAGGATACGCTGGGGGCTAATGTCAATTTGCTGCTATTGCTGTGCTATTTAGAGCAACAACACCTGAGCCTTAGCGCTGAGCAGCTCAGGGTGTTGTCTAAGCAACTGGATAGCTTTAGTACTCAGTTTACCCAGCCACTACGGACACTGCGTCGAAGCAGCACCAGCGCACCGGTGTCAGAGTCGCAACAGGCAAAGCTAAAGC
>JBFKFH010000102.1:0-10800 GCA_041618685.1 Rheinheimera sp. | reverse complement strand
GGCGGGTTAACCACGGTGGTGGATGTTAAAATTAACAGCGTGCCAACCCATGCAGCCAGCTTACCAGTGGTGATGATCCCCAATTGCGCCGCTACCCGGCATGTACACTTTCATTTAGACGGCAGCGGCCCGGCTGATATTCAGCCGCCAAAGCTGGAAGACTGGCCGCAGGTAACCTGGGAGCTGGGCAGCAATGTACGCCGGGTAAACCTGGATACGGTAACACCGGAAGATGTACTGAGCTGGCAGGCAGGCGAAACGGTACTGCTTAGTGGCAAAATGCTGACCGGACGCGATGCCGCGCATAAACGCATTGCCGATATGCTGAGTAAAGGCGAGCCGCTGCCGGATGGCGTTGATTTTAAAAATCGTTTTATTTACTACGTTGGCCCGGTAGATGCGGTGGGTGATGAAGTGGTTGGTCCGGCAGGCCCAACCACGGCTACGCGGATGGACAAATTCACCGATATGATGCTGTCACAAACCGGCCTGCTGGGTATGATTGGTAAATCAGAGCGCGGCGATAAAACTGTGGCTAGCATTAAACAGCACAAAGCGGTGTATTTAATGGCGGTAGGTGGCGCAGCCTATTTGGTGTCTAAAGCCATTAAAAAGTCACGCGTGGTAGCCTTTGCTGATTTAGGCATGGAAGCTATTTACGAATTTGACGTGCAGGATATGCCGGTGACGGTAGCGGTAGATTCCAATGGCAATAACGTGCACCAGCAGGGCCCGGCTATCTGGAAAGTTAATATTGAACAAATGGATAAAGCGTAACGCTAATTATCGCAAAGGCTGTGGCAGTGCTACGGCCTTATTTTTTTCAGCTTATAACAACAAAAAACCAAGGGATTCGTATGAAAAAGACGTTAATACTATGGTCGCTGCTGGCCGCTGGTGCAAGCCACGCCAGCATGCCGCTGACAGTCGAACATTTAAATCAGTTTAATAAGCTACATGATGTTGTGTTGTCGCCGGATGGGCGTTTTCTGGCCTATGGTCAGAGTAATGGCGGTTTCAGCCCACAAGACAACAGTAACGACTTGTATCTGATGGACTTGTCCAATTTAAATAAAGTAACCCGTTTAACCCACAGTGCGGGCAGTGAAAGCCAGCTGCAGTGGGCCGCTGATGGCCAGAGTATTTATTTCATCGCCAACCGCAGTGGTTCCGCCCAGGTTTGGCAGTTGCCACTGTACGGCGGTGAAGCGCAGCAGATCACCAATTTACCGTTACCGGTTGAGGGGTTTAAGGTATCGGCCAATGGTAAGCAGCTGGCGCTGGCGCTGGCCGTGAAACCCGGCTGCCAAAACCTGCAATGTACACTGGATGCCAAGGCTGCAGATAGTACCAAAAAAGACAGCGCTATGGCCTATGACCAGTTAATGGTGCGGCACTGGGACAAGTGGCTAACGCCGTACCGCACCCATCTGCATATCGCTGCACTGGGTGAGGGTATGGTAAAAGATGCCACCAACCTGATGAGTGAATGGAATACCGATATTGCCGGCATCAGTGAAGTGGCCTTTACGCCAGATAATGCCCGGCTGGTATTCAGCGCTAAGATCCCGGCTGATGATCAAGCCTGGCATACCAATTATGACATTTTCATGGTGCCGGTAACCGGTGGTGAAAAACAGAACCTGACAGCGTCCAACCCGGCCTGGGATGCGAAACCATCGTTTTCTACCGATGGTCGCTTTATGGCATATAAAGCCATGAGTAAGCCGCAGGCAGAAGCGGATAAATTCAGTCTGATGCTGCTCGATATGGTGACCGGACAGCGCAAAGAACTTGCGCCAGAGTTTGACCGCTCTATTAGCGACTATAAATTCGGCGCCGATAACCGGACTATTTACGTCACAACGCAGGATGTTGGCCAGTACAGCATTTATGCCATTAACACCAGTTTTGGCGATGTGCGCAAGGTGTATGGTGATGGCACCGCTGGGTCGCTGAACGTTGCCAGCGACAAGATTGTGTTTACTAATCACAAACTGGATATGCCGGCAGAAGTGTTTCAGCTGAATCCGGACGGCAGTGGGTTAAGCCAGCTGACCGATATTAACGCCGACTGGCGTAAAGCCGTGCAATTTGGTGACTATGAGCAGTTTAGTTTCAAAGGTGCGAACGACGATACGGTATATGGTTATTTAGTGAAGCCGGCGAAGTTTGATGCAAAGAAAAAATACCCGATGGCATTTTTAGTACACGGCGGGCCGCAGGGCAGTTTCGGCAATATGTTTAACGAGCGCTGGAATGCGCAGATGTACGCTGCCAAAGGTTATGCGGTGGTAATGATCGACTTTCATGGCTCTACCGGCTATGGCCAGGCATTTACCGACTCTATCAGCCGTGATTGGGGCGGCAAGCCTCTGGAAGATCTGAAAAAAGGCTTTGAATATATCGTTCAGGCGCAGCCGTGGATCGATAGCAACCGTGCCTGTGCCCTGGGCGCATCTTACGGTGGTTACATGATGAACTGGATTGCCGGTAACTGGCCAACTGGCTTTAAGTGTCTGGTCAATCATGCCGGTTTGTACGATATGCCCAGCTTTTATGGCAGTACCGAAGAGCTGTGGTTTCCGGAGTTTGATTTAGGTGGCCCGGCCTGGCAGCCAGAGTCTGATTATCAGAAATTCAACCCCGCGGCACTGGCCGATAAATGGCAGACGCCGATGCTGGTGATCCATGGCTTAAAAGATTACCGCGTGCCGTATGCCCAGGGGCTAGGTGCTTTTACTAATTTACAACGTAAAGGCATTGACTCACGTCTGGTTGTTTTCCCGGATGAAAATCACTGGATCCTGAACAAAGATAACCGCGTGCGCTGGTACAACGAAGTGTTCCAATGGCTGGAGAAATATACTAAGCCATAAACGGCCAGCAACAACCCCGCTTTATTGCGGGGTTGTTATTTTTTACGCCAGTCATCCGCGCGAGGCATAAGATAATGCAATTATCAGACATTGTGATTTTGGCCGGTGCTCGCACCGCTATTGGCAGTTTTGGCAGCAGTTTAGCTCAATTCAGCCCGGCTGAGCTGGGTACTGCGGCAGCAACAGCCGCAATAAATCGTGCTGCGGTGCCGGCTGCAGATATTGATCATGCCATCTTTGGGCATATTATTACCACCGCACCAGCAGATGCTTATCTGGCGCGGCATATCGCTCTAAATAGCGGTATGGCAGCAGGTTCAGCAGCATTTAATGTTAACCGGCTGTGCGGCTCAGGCGTACAAGCGGTTATTTCGGCTGCGCAATTAATCCAGCTGGGGCAGAGCAATTTTGCACTGGCCGGCGGTGCTGAAAGTATGAGCAATGGCGGCTATTTATTGCCCAAGGTGCGACGTGGGCTGAGAATGGGCCATGCCAAGGTAACTGACTTAACACTGGGCATTTTATCCGACCCCTTTGGCAGCGGTCATATGGGCCTGACTGCCGAAACCATTGCCGCACAATATGGTTTTACCCGCGCTGATTTAGACGCCTTTGCACTGCAAAGCCAGCAACGTGCGGCCAGCGCGCAGCAAGCTGGGCACTTTGACAGCCAAATAGTGCCTGTGACAGTGCGGCAAGGCGGCAGCGAAGTGCAGTTTTGCCATGATGAGCATGTTCGCGCCGAGTGCACTATCGATAGCCTGGCCAAACTTACGCCTGCTTTTAAAGCCGATGGTATTGTAACCGCCGGTAACGCGTCGGGCTTAAATGATGGCGCGGCGGCACTGGTGCTGACCCGCCATAGTGAAGCCCAAAAACGCGGTTTGAAACCGCGGGCACGCATACTGGGATATAGCTTCGCCGGAGTTGAGCCTGGTGTAATGGGCCTAGGGCCGATACCTGCTGTGCAGCAGTTATTGGCGCAAACCGGCGTGTCGGTGGCTGATTTGGCCGTGATTGAGTCTAACGAAGCCTTTGCTGCTCAGGCGATGGCGGTAACACAGGCACTGGGCTTTGATCCGGCGAAAGTTAACCCTAATGGCGGTGCTATCGCGCTGGGGCACCCGGTCGGGGCTACTGGTTCGATATTAATTGTCAAATTGCTGGCTGAATTGCAGCGGGTTAATGGCCGTTATGGCCTGGTTACAATGTGTATTGGCGGCGGGCAGGGGATTGCTTTGCTGCTTGAGAACATCAGCGGCCAGCAAGCTTAATAACTAATAAGCCCGCAAGGGTGGTTCTGGGGGATTTTACCTACAGATCTGGGGGGTAAGCCTGATGTATCTGCACCGGCTGTTCGGTGCAGAGTGTTGAATAGGTTGTGCAATAGACACAACGTATACAACCAGGAGAACATCATGCTTTATCGTAAACTGACAAATACCCTACTTACCGCTGCGTTGGCCGGCTTTTCCCTGTCTGCCTCAGCACAGGCTGTAATAGGTTCACACCTGACAGATAAATTACAGACAGTACCGGCGACTGAACAGCTGATGGTGGTAGTGACCTTTGATCAGCTTGACCCGCTAAACAGCACGCAACTGCAGCGTTTAATTGACCTTGGCATTACGCAGGCGGTGCAGTTTAACTCTCTGCCAATAATTGGCGTGATGGTAAATACCAATCAAATTAACCAGATCAGCGCGATGAGTGATGTACGCTCGGTGTTTTTAAACCGTCAGCTGGAGTATTTCAATGCTGAAGCGCGTGAAATAACCGGTGTAGAGCGTTTGCAATCACAAGATTACCGCGACCGTAACGGTATGACCTATACCGGTAAGGGCGTGACGGTAATGGTGAATGATTCAGGTATCGATGCAACGCTGGACGATTTAGCCTACGGGAAAAAAGTAGTACAGAACGTTCAGGCACTAACGCATGCTTCAGTGATTAATATCACCGGTGTGTCGGGTATTTTGATTGAAAACCAACTGAACACCGATACTAACTCTGGCCACGGTACGCATTGTGCCGGCACTGTAGCTGGTTTTGGCAGCCATTCTGATGGCAAGTATAAGGGCGCTGCAGTTGACGCCGACCTGGTCGGTTATGGCTCAGGTGGCGCTATTTCAATTTTGGATGCGCTGGGTGGTTTTGATTACGCCATTACCCATCTGTACGATTTTAATAGTCCAATCCGGGTGATCAGTAACTCCTGGGGCAGCAGCGGTAAATATGAACCCAGCGGCCCGATAAGTGTGGCTTCTTACAAAGCATATAAGCTTGGCATAACCACGGTATTTGCTGCGGGTAACTCCGGGCCGGGTGCAGATACACACAACCCTTATGCGCAAATTCCGTGGGGTATGTCAGTTGGCGCCGGCACTAAAGACGGTAAGCTGATTGGCTTCTCATCGCGCGGTGAGCGCTTTGAGTCCGGCGACTTTACTATGCCTGATGGCAGTCAGTGGACTTACCGTAATGAAGTTAGCGTTGTGGCGCCGGGTGTCGATATTATCTCTACCCGGGCGAAAACTAATTTAGCCGCCAATGGCGGTGAAGCTGACATCGGTGCAATTGAAGCAGAATACCTGCCGTACTATACGATGATTTCAGGCACGTCGATGGCAACACCGCATGTCGCTGGGATTATTGCGCTGATGCTAGAGGCCAACCCTAACCTGCAACCGCTGGATATCAAGCGGATACTGCAGGAAACGGCGACAAACATGCCAGGTTATGAGCGGTTTGAAGTCGGTGCTGGTTATGTCAATGCGCACGCCGCTGTCGCTGCGGCCGTAGGCGAAAAAGACGCTTATCGTGCCACGGTAAATAATTTCAATACCTTTAATGCCAATGCGTTACTGCGTCCGGCAGATGCTACGGTGCCGTTTGAGTTGTTATATTCACCGGTTGGTACACCTGAAGAGCTTAGCTTTGAAGTCGGTGAGGGCGTGGTGCGTGTTTCTGCTTCTGCCGAGCCGTTGGCGAATACCGTGAAATTAAAACTGACCAGCCCGGATGGCGAAGAGTACTTAGGTAGCCTGTCAACGCCGGTGCTGAGTGATGTCACTAAGGTTTCAGCTCCGGGTAAAGCGGGCACCTGGAAATTGTCGGTTTATGGTTTAACCTCGTTATCCGGCGTGAACCCTGATCCATTGGGCGTTACTAATGGTCCGGGCGTACCTGAGTTTGTCCGCGGTGATATCAGCTTCCTGTTGTCAGACGGCTATACCGGTTTGAACGATATTGGCGGACATCCGGCAGAAAATGCCATTCAATATGCGGTAACAGAGCGTTTGATGGATGGCTTCAATTCTAAATTATTTAAACCCGACAGCGCGTTAAAGCGTGGCGATCTGGCGCAGTATTTAGTTATGGGCGCGTCGGTAAGACAGTACCGTGCTCACCTGAATGAACCGGAAATTGTCACCGCAGATAATGTTGCCGCCGCGACCAAACCTTTTGCTGATGCAGTATTAGCCAAAGGCGGCGCGTTAAAAGACCGCACACAGCAGCAAAGCGCAGTGCTGCCGCTGCAAAACGGCAAGTTTAATGCGGGCGCGGCAGTAACACGTGATGTGCTGGCTTATGCCATGGTGCAGTCATTAGGCTTACAGCAGCAGGCTGCAGCGTTTTCAGGTGATATTACCGTTGATTATCGTGGCCAGCGTGTGCCCGTGCTCGACGGCGCCGATATTGCCCCGGCAATGCGCGGTCATGTGCAGGCAGCACTTAACCTTAGTCTGATGAACGTGCGTTTTGCAGTACAGCAAGGGCCATTTGATTTAGAGCCTCGTCTGGTGGCGTACTTTGAGCCAGCCCGTCAGGTTAAACGTGCTGAATATGCAGTATCAGCAGGTGCCCTGGCCGACTACTACATCAAGTAATAACCGGCTCGAATAATAAAAAGGCAACTTCGGTTGCCTTTTTTAATGGCGTAGATTCATAGTGTTAGCCGCAGACTGCCGTACTAGGGGAAATCCCCTATTCAATTCTTCAGGGTAATGCGGCAGTATGTTGGTTAAATCATAATCAGAAAATGAGCAATTGCAGCTCGTTCCTGTCACGTTGGAGTAGTTATGTTACGAAACCTGATGCTTGGCGCGCTGTTGTTAGTAAGCAGTGTTTCCCTGTTAGCGAACCCCTACACCGTGCACATTAACGGTAATACGGCAGAAACCACGATAAGTTTGCCCGGCGGTTATGAAGTCGATGTAGCTCTGACGTTTGAAAACGTGATGGGACTGACGGCAGAAAACCTAAATATCAGCGCTTATCTGGCTAATCCGTTATCTGGTGATGTGGTCAGTCGTATACCAAATGGTCTGGTGTCATTACAAGCGGCTTATCCGTTGGTCGTGCGCATTGAACCGCTGGCAAACAGCGGTTTTAGTTTTTCTGGCGCGTTAACGCTGGATTTTCATACCCACAATTTGCAGTACAGTTTAAATACGCCGCTGCGGCTATTTAAATCACATGACGGCGCAGCCTTTGAAGATATTACGGTCGCTACCGGCGCTGGCAGTATTCGGGCACGGGGTAAAGTAGGTGAGCTATCTGACTTTATCATCGTGGCAGATTTACGCCCTGTGGCTCAGGTGATCAATGCAAAAGCCAATAAGCTCGATCACTATCTGACCCGATTCTCTAGTCAGATAGCTGCAGATTTATTAGTGACACTGCAAAATAAAGTCAGCGTCATTCGCAGCAATTGCAGCTCAGGCAATTATGCCTCGGCACTGGCAGAAACTAAGGCGTTGCAGCAAATCATCTCTGCGACAACAGCGCAACAAATGCCGGATGTCTGGCGTTCAGCCCGTGATATCGACAATGTGTCGGGTCTGCTTGAAGCCGCAGCTGAAACATTGGCCTATTCATTGCGTCTGTCGATATAGGGCGGCCGATGATCGCCCAGCTGACAGTTATTGCCCCCAAACGCGCGGCTGACCAGTTTGTGCTGGCAGACAAAGCGAGTTATTTAATTGGCAGAGCTGATGATAACGACGTCGTGATAAAAGAGCCTTCTGTATCACGGCAACACGCCAGGCTTGTTTATAGCGATACGCTGTGGTTGATGTCTGATTTAAACAGTATGAATGGTCTGCGTAGCAATGGTGTGCCACAACAAAGCTGCTGGCTGGAAGATGGTAGCGTGGTCGTGGTGGGCAATGTGCCGGTGCTATTTTCCGCTGTTAGTGCGCAGCGTATTGCGCAAGAACAACAATATGACAGCTGGCGCTATCAGCAGGCGCAGCAGTTTGGCGCACAACAAGCAGGAAGCAGTAAAGCTGAGCTGGATGGCTTTTTAGCGGAAGCGTTAAAGTTATGCCAGATGGAGCGGGCGGCGCTGCTACTTGGGTCTGAACTGAGCGCCCTGAAATTACACGCCTGTTTGGGCGTAAGTACACAGGCTAAAAATGCTGCAAGTTTTTTCGGTAGTATAGGGGCATTGCAGTCCGTTTTGACCAGCCATACCGCACTGGTTGTGAATGACATTTCACAGCATCAGGCATTGTCGCAGCGTGCCAGTACCAGTATTAAGCAGCTATCGGCGGTTGCGTGCATACCGTTACTGTATCAGGGTAATCTGGTCGGGCTTTTTTATATTGACAGTCAGCAAGCCAGTAAATATTTATCGGCATTTGATCTGGAATTGCTACAAACCCTGGTCAATAACCTTACTTTGATGTTGTTTACCCAGCAATTAGCGGAACAGCTGCAAAAAATCTCGTTAAATATCCGGCAATTCAATTGAAAACCCATTAGTATTGACGTTAAGGCCCATTGTTTGTTTGAGGCAAGCTGTTGTTTAGTGCTAATGATGTTACGCAGGTTTTACCTTCAGTTACCGGGAAAGACGTAGGTGACATACTTGCGGACAGATTTCAGCTGGTGAAGTTAGTTGGCAATGGTGCCAACGGCAGTGTCTTCCTTAGCCGTGATTTGCATTTACAGTGTGATATTGCGCTAAAAATACTCCATAGTACGGTATTGTCCTCGCCACAAACCATCGATGCCGTGCGGCAGGAAATCCTGCTGGCGCGCGGTATTACTCATCCGAATGTTATCCGCGTTCACGATTTTTATCTGGCAGCGGACTGCGCATTTTACACCATGGATTATATCGATGGTGTTACGCTGGCTGATTATCATTTACCTGACACGGATGACGCCCCGGCCGTAGCCGAACACATTGGCTCACAACTTATTGCGGCAGTAGAAGCAATTCATCAGCAAGGTATAGTGCATTGCGATATTAAGCCGCAGAATATCCTGCTAGATAAACAAAACCGGCTTTATTTGTCTGATTTGGGGTTGGCCGCCGCACTGACGTCGGTGTCACATCAATGCTGTACGCCGGTATACAGTGCGCCAGAGGTGATACAAAACGCTAACCACAGCCAATCAAGTGATTATTACGCGGTTGCCGTCACCTTATATCAGCTGCTGACAAACAGTTTGCCTTTTAGCCAAATGGAATTGCAGCAACAATTAGACGCCAAGCTGCACAGTAAGGCGTCGCTCAGTGATATAGATAAACGCTATGCCAGATGGCGGCCATTTTTCCGGCAAAATCTGGCGGCGTATCCATCTCAGCGCAGTCAGAGTAGTGAGGCGTTGCGCTTACTGTGGCTTGCAAATACATCAGTGGGTGCAGCGTCCAACATGCATAAACCAGCAGTTGCAGTCGTATTGAGCGTGTTGCTTGCTCTGGCACTGACGTTCTGGCTGACCGCGAATAAACAGCAAGCCGATATGCACGGCGCCGGCACTGAACAGTCACTGCCGGTGGCGTTTGCTATCATGCCATCGGTCGCCGTTGCCGAAAATGCACAGCAGCGGGCGATAGTCGCACTGGTGCAACGTGTGCTGTATGAGCAGTTAAAGTTACAAAATATCAGACTGATCCCGGTTGAGCGTGTGCAAACGACGCTGCAACATCTGGGGTTAAGCCAGCCGTTAAATGACCGCCAGCTACAGGATATCGCCAGTTTGCTCGGTGCGGAGATGTTGTTGTCCAGCGAGGTTACCTTACTAGGTGATAAGGTAGAGCTTGCCACCGCGCTGACGGATATGCGCCTGCCATTATCCCCGTTAATCTGGTCACAGCGGGTTACTGTCCGCCAGGATGAAGTATCCGGCAGTATCGCGAAACAACTGAATGCCATGCTAGCTGATGTTACGACCAAAACCCCGACCGGCATCGTCGAAGCAGATGCAATGCCGCAGCCGGCCCAGCTGTTATATAACCAGCTATTATTAGCGCAGGCCAGAAATGACCACGAGCAAATAATGCCGTTGCTTGAGCAATTTCAGCAACGTTTTGCTGGGTTGCCATTGGGTTATATGTTGGCGGCTGAGTGGCATGAGCAACAGCAAAATTGGCTGCAGGCTGAACACTTTTACGCGCTGGCACTGCAAAAAACCAAGCCCGGCAGCTACGATTATTTATTGTCTAATGCCCGTCTGGCAGCGCTGCAAGATCAAACCGCATTGGCAGACAGCCACTATCAACAACTGTTGCTGGCAAAGCCGTTCGATACAGTGCTGACGATGGAGTATGTTGCGTTTCTATCACAACAAAACCGTTACCTTGATGCCAGTGCCCAGCTGCAACAGCTGGCCATAGCAGATAAAACTAACCCGGATATCTACCTGCAGTTAGGTAAGTTAGCTATCCGTACCGGTGATGTCAGCCGGGCGATTGATGATTATTTATTACAAGCTCAGGTGCTGTATAAGCGGCTAAAAGATAACGCTGGCCTGGCAGACACGCTGAATGCAGTCGGGGTTGCAATACAGCGCCAGGGCAAATTTGCCGAAGCAGTGCCACAGTATCAGCAATCGTTGGCGCTGTTTGGGCAGATAGGTGATGTCGCCGGCATGGCAAAGGCCTCATCCAATTTAGGCTTTGTGC
>JBFKFH010000101.1:0-10914 GCA_041618685.1 Rheinheimera sp. | reverse complement strand
TTAACTGCTCGGTAATATCTGACTGCCAGAACGCATACAAGTCTTTGCCCTGCGGGTTTGCCAGTTTAGTGCCCATTTCCAGCCGGTATGGCTGCATTAAATCCAGTGGCCGCAGTACACCATACAAACCACTTAAAATACGCAGGTGCTGTTGCGCAAAGCTGATATCGGCCGTTGTTAAGCTTGCGGCATCCAGCCCCTGATATACATCACCATTAAAAGCAAACAACGCCGGCTTGGCATTGTGCTCGGTAAACGGCAAGTGCCAGCTGGTAAAGCGTGCCGCGTTCAACCCCGCCAGCTTGTCACTAATATGCATCAGGCTAGATAAATCAGCCGGTGTCAGCGTTTTGCAAAGCTCAACCAGTTGCTGACTTTGCGTCAGCATCGCAGGCTGCGTGACGGGTAACGATTGGGTCAATGGCTGAAAGTCCAGATCTTTAGCCGGGGATACAAGCAACAACATAAAAAATTCCGTTCTGACTTATTAATTGAGATACGTTTCAGGCAACTGCGTGAGCAGCTGTGCCAGACGCTGCTGATTAGCGGCGGTTTTAGTACTGAACTCCAACGCGGCCATTGCTGACTTGGCCAGCGGCTGCAACGCCTTATTAGCCGGCAATTGACTTAAAGCTTGCAGCAGGTTCAATACCAGCGCCGCATTACATGGCATAAACAGGAAAGCTTGGCGTAACAGCGCCAGAGACGGCATTGCCTGACCGGCCTGAGCATGCTCCATACCTGCCTGGTTCCACTGCCGGATGTCTGATCTGAGCTGCTGTTCCTGTTCCCACAGAAACTGGGCCATTGCTTGTTGGCACTGTGCTGTTAAATCTGCTGTCGCTGGCGCAAACGTCTGTAATTGCTCGAGATACTTATCCGCAGTTTTGACATCGCCCAACGCAAATGCCAGCCGGCTACGATCGAAAAGTACTGCAGGTTCACTCACCGGTGGCATAGCTTCTAACGCAGCATATTGCTGTTTGGCATCCGCAACATTACCTTGCAACAAACTTATCCTGGCTCGCAGTCCCGCCACTACAGGTTCAGTTTTCGCATTTAGTAGCTTTTGAGGCAGTAAAGCCAACGACTCTGCGGCTTTTTTTACCAGACTGGCGAACTCCTGCATATTGGCTCTGGCAGCTTGTTCCAGCTGTATTCTCGCCAGCGAAAAGTAATAGTCGGCTTGGTCAAACGCGGAGAATCGATATTGCTGGATCAGCTTTTGCCAATATTTGCCGCCGGCTTCAATCTCACCGGCCAAGAGCATGCCACAGGCTGTTGCCATTTGCGCGCCAAAGTGGGTGCTTTGAAGTTTCAACAACTCAGCCAGTTGTTTCGCCGCCAAATCGGCTTTACCCTGCCGTAAGTATAAACACGCCAGCCATTCCAGCGCTTCAGGCCTGATATCATCCAGCTCCAGCAACATTAGTAATTGCTCTTCCGCCGCCGGATACTGCTCCAGTTGCAATACGGCTACCGCCTGCCCTAAACGGGCCCAGCTGAAATCACGCTGTTGTGTTACCTGCTCATACAGCTTTAACGCTGCCGTATAACTGCCTTCGGCCAGCAACACTTCCGCCATCAGCCGCAATGCCAGCAGCGATGCCGAATTCTTTGCGTTAATAATCAGATCCAGCTCAATCTGAGCGGTTTTGTAATCTTGCTGCTGCAGTGCCTGATATGCTTTACGCAGCTTTACCCGGTTGCTCCAGGCTTTAGCCAACCGCTTTTCCAGTTCCAGATAAGAAAAAGGTTTCAAAATAAAAGCATCTGGCGCGCCCTGCAACACACCTAGCACCGGCAGCCGTCTGGGTTCAGCACTCATTAGCAGAAAACAGCAACCAACTCTTAATAAGGCCTGCTGGCTCAGTTCGGCAAAAAACTGAAGCGCATCTTTACCACTACCCAGATCGAAATCGGCCAGAATAAAATCGAAATTGTCTTTGTTTGCCAGCGGCATTGCCTGCGCCGCATCAGCAACGGTGGTAATATTATCGAAACCTATCTGTTGCAACATGCCTTTAATAGACGCGCGCACTGGTTCACAGTCTTCGATTAACAAAAGTTTTTTGCTTTTATAAAAGCTGGCTTGGAAGATCATGGAGATCCTGTGCTAATTTACACTAAAACACCTGCCCGGAATGGCTCCGGTAACATCAGGCAATATAGTAACTTACTTTGTGCCATGCAACGCTATTATGGTGAGATTTCGATGGTATACAGTTTTTTGTTGTAATATTCCTACATTAATTGCTTATTAAACGCTGCATCACTAGAATGTGATCAAAAATACGGTAATAAAACAATATGAGCGACTTACTAACCCAACTTAAAGCGGTTACCACTGTTGTTGTCGACAGTGGCGACCTGACTGCAATCGAACAATTTCGTCCGGTAGATGCCACAACCAACCCCAGTTTGCTGCTCAATGCCAGCCAACTGGAATTTGCCAAGCCAGTACTGGCTGCCGCAGTGGCGTATGCAAAAAGCAAGACTGACAATGCCGCTGCCCAGCTTAGCCTGGCATCCGACAAGTTTGCGGTTGATATTGGCACGGCTATCAGCAAACTGGTACCAGGCCGGGTGTCAACCGAAGTGGATGCCCGCTTGTCGTTTGATACCGCCGCTACCGTAGCCAAGGCACAACAACTGGTTGCGCTGTATAAAGAGAATGGTATTGGTACTGAGCGCATTCTGATTAAAATTGCCTCGACCTGGGAAGGCATTCAGGCCGCCAGAATACTGGAGCAGCAAGGCATTCAATGCAACCTGACGCTGTTGTTCCATATGGCGCAGGCTCGCGCGTGCGCAGAAGCCGGAGTGTATTTAATTTCCCCCTTCGTTGGGCGTATTCTGGACTGGTACAAAGCCAGCACGGGCCAGAGCTACACGGCTGAGACCGATCCGGGCGTGGTGTCTGTTCGCGAAATTTACCGCTTCTATAAGCAGCATGGATTTAACACTGTCGTAATGGGCGCCAGCTTCCGTAATACCGGCGAAGTACTGGCACTCGCCGGCTGCGACCGGTTAACCATTAGTCCGGCATTACTTGCCGAATTGAGCCAGCAGCATGGTGATCTGACTGTGCATCTGCAGGACACCGGTGCGACATCCCCCGCCCCTGCTGAGCTGACAGAAGACCAGTTCCGCTGGGCACTGAATGAAGATGCGATGGCAACAGAAAAACTGGCCGAAGGTATCCGCAAATTTGCCATTGATCAACGCAAGCTGGAACAGTTTATCCAGCAAGCGCTTTAATTATTATTTTACAGGGGAGTAGAGTATGTCAGCTTCACCATGGCCAGCACTAAAAATGCTGGCTGCCAGGCAGGATTCACTGCGTCAGGCCTTCGTTGATGATCCGGCCAGGGCTGAGCGCTTTCGCCTGACAAGCTGCGGCATTACTCTGGACTACTCGAAAAACCTGATTGACGATACCAGCTGGCAGGCGTTGCAGCAGCTGGCACAACACAGCCAGATTAATTCAGTATTACAGGCAATGCTGGCCGGTGAAAAAATTAACCGTACCGAACAGCGTAGTGTCGGGCATATGCTGTTGCGAAAGTCTGATGTCACCGGCCTGACGTTAGACGGCGAAAATGTTGGCAGTGCCATTGCTGATTGCCGTAACCGCATGACAACGCTGATAAAGCAACTGCATCAACAGCAATATCTTGGCTATAAAGGCAACGCGATTACAGACCTGATTTGGGTGGGTATTGGCGGGTCTTTGCTTGGCCCGCAGATGGTCGTTGAAGCGTTGACGCCCTATCATTGCAGTCCGGTAAAACTGCACTTTGCCGGCAACATTGACGGAGCCGTCGTTTCTGACATTGTTAAAACGTTGGATCCGGCTACAACTCTGGTGTTTGTCGCGTCAAAATCGTTTGGCACAGAAGAAACCAAACAAAATGCGCTGGCACTACGCCAATGGTTTAGTGATCACGGCGCCGATGGTGCCGCCATCGCCCGGCATTTTTGGGCGACATCGTCAAATATTAAAGCCGCCGCCGAGTTTGGTATTGCAGAGCAGAATATCCTGCCAATGTGGGACTGGGTGGGTGGCCGCTATTCGCTGTGGTCGGCGATAGGCCTGCCGGTTGCACTGATGATTGGCCCAGCACAGTTCAGTCAATTACTCGCAGGCGCAGAAGCGATGGATCAGCACTTTGCCAGTGCACCCTTTGCAGAAAATATGCCTGTTATTCTGGCATTATTAGGGATCTGGTATATCAATGCCCATGGTTGCCAGACACAGGCATTACTGCCATACAGCCATTATCTGCGGTTACTACCATCCTACGTACAACAGCTTGATATGGAATCAAATGGTAAAGGTGTTGACGTAAACGGTATCACTCTTAGTACGGCCACCGCACCGGTGATCTGGGGTGATGCCGGAACCAATGGCCAGCACGCATATCATCAATTATTACATCAAAGTGCATTAGCCGTGCCGGCCGATTTTATTCTGCCGCTCAAAGCTAAACACAGCTTACCTGACCATCATCAACGCCTGGCAGCACATTGTTTTGCGCAAACACAAGCGCTGATGCAGGGTAAGACATTACAAGAAGCCATTGACGAATGCCTGGCTGCCGGCATGAGCACAGAGCAGGCCGCAGCGCTGGCACCACATAAAGTATCCCCCGGCAACAAACCGAGTAATACGCTGTTGCTACCAGAACTGTCGCCCTATTATCTGGGCGCGCTGATTGCACTGTACGAGCACAAGGTGTTCTGTCAGGGTGTATTGTGGAATATCAATTCGTTTGATCAGTGGGGAGTAGAACTGGGTAAGCAGTTATCAGGCCCAATATATCAGGCGCTGGGTGGTGCTGATGCCAGTAAGCTGGATAGTTCTACACAAGCGCTGATTAAGGCGTTCTTAACACAACGATAATCGAAAAAGCTCCGACCTGTCATAGGACTGTCACTTAGTTGTTTTATTTTCAGACAAAGTGTGGTAAATCATTTGTTGAAAAAAACAATAACAACTATCAGAGAGGCCAAACTATGGAAAGCTTCGAAGACTTACTGAATATGTTGGAACGCCCAGCCGCTAAGCCCAGAGCGGTAAAGCGTAAATGGCGCGAGATAGAACAATTAAAAGAACGGCAGCGGCTTAAACGAGAGCTGAGCGACATTGATTGGACTATTGAACCTGAACTAGCCGATATTGAATTGTAAAAAAACGCCCGCTGTTAACAGCGGGCGTTTTTTTACTCGCAATAAGCTCAAAGCTGCCAGTTGATCGGGGATTTCCCCTGTTTAACCAGCAGTTCATTAGCTTGTTTGAAGTGGCCGCAACCAAGAAAACCGCGATGTGCTGACAGCGGTGACGGATGCGGTGCTTCCAGCACGGCATGGCGATCACGGTCTATCAGCCGGCCTTTTTTCTGTGCGTGTGCCCCCCAGAGTAAAAACACGACACCCTGGCATTGTGCGCTGATATGCGCGATGACCTGATCGGTAAAACGCTCCCAGCCCAATTGCCGGTGAGAATTGGCCTGGGTAGCGACAACGGTCAGCACGCTGTTGAGTAACAGCACACCTTGCTTTGCCCACCCTTCCAAACAACCATGTGTTGGTATTTGGAACTCTGGGTATTCCAGTGCCAGCTCTTTATACATATTTTGCAGCGACGGCGGTACCCGCACACCAGCACGCACAGAAAAAGCCAGCCCATGCGCCTGGTTCGGCCCGTGATAAGGGTCCTGCCCCAGGATCACCACTTTGAGATTATCAGGCTCAGTTAGCTTAAACGCATTAAACACATCACTGTGTGGCGGATAAATGACCTGCCCCGCTTGTCTGGCTTGTTCAATTTTCGCCATTATTTCAACAAAGTAGGGTTGTGACTTCTCCTGCCCGAGTATTTGTTGCCACGGCATCAGCTTTGCTCCAGTCGCAGAAGCTGTTGTTGCAGCGCCATAAAATCAGCGGGTATATCAATACTTAACCCCTGCTCAGCAGCACAGCGAGCCAACACCTCAGGCAAAGCTAGTGGTGTACCCAGGATATTCTCTACCTGCTCTTTGAATTTAGCCGGGTGTGCGGTACCAAGGAAAATGCCAAATTCACCGTCCTGCAAACTACGTTTCAGTGCTTTATAGGCAACAGCTGCATGTGGCTCACTTAAGTAGCCTAGTTGTGATAATTGCCGCACGCCAAGCACGGTATCGTCTTCGTCCACCATCATGGTGTCGATATCATCACGTTTAATGACGCCCTGCGCTAGCAGCGCCTCTACGCGTGGCCAGTTATTCGGTGCGGCGACATCCATCGCATTTGACAGCGTCGGCACTGTGGTTTTAGGTTGCCATGTGCCACTGCGCCAATAACGCGGCACGGTATCATTGGCATTGGTGGCGGCCACCATACGTTTAATTGGCAAGCCCAGTGCTTTGGCAATTAAACCGGCAGTTAAATTGCCAAAATTGCCACTGGGTACTGCGATGACCACTTGCTGACGCTTATCCGCAGGGAGCTGCGCGAAGGCTTCGAAGTAATAACAAATTTGTGCAAACAACCGGCTGATGTTAATAGAATTTGCCGAATTTATGCTTAGTTTCTCGACCAACGCTTGATGATCAAACACCTGCTTGACTAACGCCTGACACTGGTCAAAATCGCCGTCTACAGCCAGCGTGGTAATATTCTCACCCAGCGTGGTAAACAGTTTTTCCTGCAGCGGGCTGATTTTGCCCTTGGGAAATAAAATAACCACCTGCACACCGGGCTGTTTATAAAAGGCATGTGCTACCGCCGCGCCAGTGTCACCGGAGGTGGCAGTAACAATAGTGGTGTTTTTACCCTGCTGTGCTTTGGCCAGGGCTTGCGCCATAAAGCGGCCACCGAAATCCTTGAACGCCAGCGTCGGGCCGTGGAACAATTCAAGGCAACTGATATGTTCCGCTACTGGCGCCAGCGGTGCCGGAAAAGTAAAGGCATTTTTGACCATTTGCTGTATTTCAGCCGGGCTAAGCTCGTCACCGATCAATGCCTGTAGGATAACGCTGCTACGTTCTACCAGCGGCATCGTCAGTAACGAATCAATATCAAGCCTGGGCCACTCAATTGGAAAAAACAGCCCTTGCTGCTGGCCGAGGCCCTGCCGCACGGCTTGTAAAAAACTGACCTGCTCGGCAGGTACTTTAATATTGGTTAATTGCATTATTCTTTCCTACAGCGCTCTGGCGCCGGCTAATGACAGGCGACAGATTCTTGTCGTCGCGTCCTGATTTTTTTCATAATGCCGCGATAAATAATCAGCGGCAAGCTGGGCTTGCTGGTCACTGTTGCAAAGTGCAAACACGGTAGGGCCGGCTCCGGAAATACCCAGATGTAACACACCGAACCCAGCTAGCGCAGCCCTCAGCTGGGGCAATTCCGGTATTAGCGGCGTGCGCGCGGGCTCTGCAACTAAATCCTGTAACGCGGCAGCGGCATCCGTCTCATCCTGAGCATATAAGGCACTGACAAAACGGGCTAACATACCAGCAAAATCGATGCTCTGCTTCAGACTCAGTTGCGTCGGCAGCACTTCACGTGCCGCCTTGGTTGACAATACGGTTCCGGGATAACTTAATACTACCCGCCAGTTTTCAAACCACGGCAACGGGCGACATATGGCTGCACTTTGCGGCAGCATCAGTTGCAAACCACCCAAAAAAGATGGCGCGACATTGTCATAATGCACCCCGCCACTAACGCCACCTTCTGCTTCGGCCATTAACTTTAGTAATTCCGCGTCTGACAGTGGTTTACCAAAGTAGTCGTTAAACGCATAGCATGCAACCACGATAGAGCATGCACTTGAGCCGAGCCCGCTACCTACCGGTAGGTTTTTGTGTAACCGCAATGCCAGGCGAGGCAAGCGGCGCCCGGCTTTTTGCTCAAAAGCATAAAAGCAGCTTAACACTAAGTTGTCGCTATGATTGGCAGGTAACTGGTGCACATAGCGCCCTACTATATCCAACTGCATTTCTGCCTGTTCGGCGCAAATGTCCAGCACATCTCCAAACACCTCGCCATTAACCGGCACAAAAGCAGCGCCCAGTAAATCAAAGCCAACCGACATATTGCCGGTAGACGCCGGGGCATAATATCGCTTCAGATAATCACCGCTAATTTGCGAATTTATATGTTCCATCATCATTACACCTGTTGCTGCCAGCCAAGCGTACGCATAATATCGCTGAATACACCGGCAGAGGTTACAGCCGCGCCGGCACCGTAGCCGCGCAGCACAAGTGGGATTGGCTGATAGTAGCGGCTGTATATTGCCAGAGCGTTTTCGCCTTCTTTGACCTTAGCCAGCGGATGGTCTGCCGCCAGGGCTTTAATGGCTACCTTACATTTACCTTCGGAAATTTCGCCGATATACCGTAACACCTTACCTTCTGCTTTTGCCGTCGCAATACGCTGAGCAAAAGCATTATCCAGCTCAGGCAACTGGCGGATAAACTCATCAGTGCTGGCCGACTCAGCAAATTGTGCCGGTAGTACTGACTCAACTTCAACGTCGCTCAAATCCAGTGCCATACCGGCTTCGCGGGCCAGTATCAATAGCTTACGGGCCACATCCATACCAGATAAATCATCACGCGGGTCGGGTTCAGTAAAACCCAGCGCTTTGGCTTGTTTAGTGACATCAGATAATGTCTTACCAGTTTCAAGCTCACCAAAGATATACGACAGTGACCCTGACAAAATGCCTTCAAAAGCCGTCAGCTCATCGCCGGCATTGAGCAAGCCTTGCAGCGTATCAATAACTGGCAAACCGGCACCAACCGTCGTCTCGTACAAGAACCGCCGGCGGTGTTGCTGGGCAACCTGACGCAATTGGCGGTAGTAGTTTAACGACGCGGTATTAGCCTTTTTGTTGGGTGTCACTATATGAAATCCGGCTGCGAGAAAATCAGCGTACTGCGCTGCGACGTGCTCTGAGCTGGTGCAATCAACCAGTACCGGATTAGTCAGGTGCTGCTGTTGAGCAAACTCGTTCAGCGTGTCCAGTGAAAATGTCTGACGCGCGCTTTCTAACGCTGTCTGCCAATTTTGCAAGTCGATACCGTCCTGACTTAACAATACGGCCTTACTATTGGCAATACCGTATACGGTGACTTTCACCTGCCTGCTTTGCAAAAACGCTTGTTGGCGCTGTATCTGAGCCAGCAACTCGCTACCGACAACACCGCAGCCAACTAAAAATACGTCAATACTCGGAATATGGCTGAAGAAGTTTTCATGGCACACCTTAACGGCATTCTTGCAGGCTGATTGCTCAATGACAGCAGAAATGGAGCGTTCGCTGCTGTCCTGGGCAATAGCCACCACATTTACGCGAGCCTGTGCCAGTGATGCAAAAAACTTAGCAGCAACCCCCCGGTGCTGGCGCATGCCATCACCTACCAGGCTAACAATTGCCATATCCGACAAAATACTTAACGGCCGCAGTAAACCGGTTTGCAGTTCCAACTCAAATTCCTGCTGCAGTGCATGCTTTGCCGCCGCCAGATGTAATTGCGGTACACAAAAACTGATACTGAACTCTGAAGACGATTGCGTGATTAAACTCACTGAAATTTGCGAGCGCGCCATTGACGCAAATACCCGGCTCGCCATACCCACTACACCTTTTAAACCCGGGCCTGATACCGTAATCAGCGCCAGGTGTTCCAGGCTGGAAATTCCTTTGACCAGCGCATCGCCTTCACCGTTATTATCAATACAAGTACCCGGCGCGGCTGGATTTAACGTATTTTTGATAAAACAGGGGATATTATAACGCGCTAAAGGGCCTATTGTTTTCGGGTGCAACACCTTGGCACCAAAATAAGACAACTCCATTGCCTCATCGTATGACAACCGATCAATGAGTTTGGCATGTTTTACCTGCCGCGGATCTGCGCTGTACACGCCATCAACATCAGTCCATATTTCACAAGCGATGGCTCGAATACTCGCGGCGACAATAGCGCCGGAATAATCTGAACCGTTGCGGCCAAGTAAACAGGTTTCGCCCTGGGCGTTGCTGGAAACAAAACCGGCAATCACATAGACCTGGGCGTCATGCTCAGCAATAGCGTGCGACAATGTTTGCTCGGAAGCCGCGATGTCAGCAGTCGCATTGAGATAATCACCGGTACTTTTGACCAGCGTCACGGCATCCAATGCAACAGCCTGTACCTGACGCGCATTTAGTAATGCGGTCATCAGTGCAACACTGAACTGCTCGCCTAACCCCAGAATCTGCGCCTTGATATGATCTGGACAGTGCCGCAGCAACTGAATACCCGTAAGCTGTGCCTGCAACTGCTTTACCTGCTGCTCGGTAATGCGCTTAACCGCCTCCAGCTGCACTTGCGAAAACAACGCTGCCGCTTCACTGGCTAAAGTTTGATAGCGCTGCAATAGCTGTTGTAGTAGCGGGCTAAAATCCGCCCCGAGATAGGCGATATCGGTCAGCTCAACCAGCGTATTTGTCACCCCCTGCGGAGCTGATAACACCAGACAGATTTGATCAGTTGTAGTGAGTTGTTGCACAATTTTTGCAACCTCAGCAAAACGCTGTACCGACGCCAGCGACGACCCGCCAAACTTGAGCACCCTCATTGTCAAACTCCTTGCGCATAATTTTCTGTTATTGTCAGTTACTGCGATACCTGGCTTAGCTGCATAAGGCTCTTAAACAAAGAGCCAAAAAAAAGACCCGTGACATTTGAGGTCACGGGTCTTTTTTGAAGACAACACACCGCCGACCTCCTACCCCGTAGGGGTGGTGGTAATAATAATGGTGGTGAGTACAGTCGTTGTTATTTTCATCGCCTTCACTATGCACAGACTTATAGACGTCTGTCAATGACTAATTTTAACTCGGTTTAGTTTGCCGGCTTTACCGGCGAG
>JBFKFH010000100.1:0-11036 GCA_041618685.1 Rheinheimera sp. | reverse complement strand
GGGCAGATCCGCCAAGCGATAGCAGACCGACAGGAATGCTCTGTCGTTCTGAAAAATTACCGCAAAGACAACAGTTTGTTTTGGAATAACTTGTTTTTGGCACCGGTGCCTGACGATCACGGTGAGATTACCCACTATATTGGTGTGCAGAATGATATTACTGCGCAAAAGCAGTACGAGCGCGAGCTAGCATATAATACCTCGCATGACTTGCTGACCGGCTTACCTAACAGGGGCTTATTTCAAGACCGCCTAACGCAGGTTTGCAGCATTAGTTCGCGGCATGGCGACAAGGTAGCGGTGCTCTTTATCGCTTTGGATGGTTTTAAACTCATAAATGATAGCCTGGGTCATGTGACCGGCGATGAAGTACTGAAACTGGTCAGCACGCGGATATTAATGCAGATCCAACCGGGTGATACGCTTGCCCGCATCGGTGGCGATGAGTTTGTGTTGTTGTTACCCGATTTGCAAGATAGAACATCGTTACAGAATTTTGCCCAGCGCATTCTGTCGGTTATTTCTGAATCTGCATCGGTTAACGGACAGACTATTCAGATAACGGCCAGTATTGGTATTAGCCTGTCCGGCTCTGAGTTAGCAGATCCGATGCAAATAGTGCAGCAAGCTGACCTTGCAATGTACAAAGCGAAGCAATCGGGCCGCAATAACTATCAGTGGTACACCCCTGATATGGACATTACGCTGAATAAACGGCTCAACTTAAAAAGCCTGTTAAAAAATGCAATAGAAAATCAAGAGCTTGAACTGTATTACCAGCCACAGGTTGATGCGGTGAGTGGAAAATTAACCGGTATAGAAGCGTTATTACGTTGGCCGCATCCAGAGCTTGGGTTTATCAGTCCGGAGGAGTTTATACCGGTAGCCGAAGACACCGGGCTGATTATTGAACTGGGGCAGTGGGTTATTGAGCAGGCGTGTGCATTTAATTATGCAATGCAGCAGCGCGGAGTGGCCACCTTGCCCGTTGCCGTAAACCTTTCCACGTTGCAGTTTCAGCGCAGCAACTTTATCGAACAGTTACAGCAAATTCTGGTTGAGAAACAGTTAGAGCCCCGTTATCTGGAGCTGGAACTGACGGAGTCTTTATTACTGGACAATATTGAACACGTAATTGAAAGATTGCACCAGTTAAAGCAACTGGGTATTCGTATTGCCATCGATGACTTTGGCACCGGCTATTCCAGTCTGAATTATTTAAAAATGTTGCCAATTGATAAGTTAAAAATTGATCGCTCCTTTATCCGCGACATAGTGTCAGATAAACGCGATGCCGCAATTTGCCGCGCAATTATTGCTATGGCGCATCAACTGGATATCGCTGTTGTGGCGGAAGGCGTCGAGACCAGCGCACAGGCGGCGCTGTTACGTAAGAGTTTATGTGACGAGTTTCAGGGCTACCATTTTGCCCGGCCAATGTCCGCGTCGGATACCGAACGTTTCCTGCGCCAATATGAGATTAAGTGTGATACAACGGCGCATAATGCTGACAGTGCGCAGACCTTACTTCTGGTAGACGATGAGGACAATATTTTACATGCGCTAAAGCGGTCGTTGCGTAAAGAGCCCTATCAGGTATTAACTTGTACCAGCGCGGCACAAGCTTTTGAATTGCTGGCATTGCATGATGTGCAGGTGATCGTGTCGGATCAGCGTATGCCAAAAATGAGTGGTACTGAATTTCTTAGCCAGGTTAAAGATATGTACCCCGACACAGTGCGGCTGGTGTTGTCCGGATATACTGATCTGCGCTCGGTTACTGAAGCTATTAACCGAGGTGCTATCTACAAGTTTTTGACCAAACCCTGGCATGATGAAGAACTACGCAGCGAAATAGCTGCTGCATTTAAACGCTATGCAGAGCAAGTGCAAAAACGGAAACACTAAGAGTTAACCATGCCACAAAACACAACAGAGACACGAGTCTTGGAATTGGAAAGCCAGGTAGCTACGTTAACCGAGCAGCTGATGCAATCAGAAAAGCTGGCATCTATTGGCCAGCTAGCGGCAGGTGTTGCACATGAAATTAATAATCCGGTTGGCTATATTGCATCGAATATGACAGTACTGGCAGAGTATTCCGACAGCTTGATCCGGTTGGTACGGCTGTTAAGCCAGCAACTGGATATACAGCACAGCCAGCCGCTGTTGCAGCAGTTTGATTTTGATTATGTCTGCAAAGATTTGCCTATGCTGGTAAAAGAATCCGAAGAGGGGTTAAACCGCGTTATAAACATTATCCGCGACCTAAAAGATTTTTCACATATTGAAGATGCAGAGTTTGTAATGGCAGACCTGCACCTGGGTATTCAAAGTACATTAAACATAGTCGCCAACGAGCTGAAATATAAAGCCAAACTAAACCAACAGTATGGCGAGTTGCCGTTGGTGTATTGTATACCGTCTCAGCTGAATCAGGTGATGCTGAACCTACTGGTAAATGCGGCACAGGCTATCTCAGAACGGGGTACTATTACTATTCGAACAGGTTGCGACCCGCAATGGGTTTGGTTCAGCGTCTCGGACGATGGTCGCGGGATGACGGCCACTGAACTGGACCACATATTTCAGCCATTTTATACCACTAAACCCAAAGGTCAGGGCACGGGCCTGGGGCTGTCGTTATCACGCAGCATCGTGGAAAAACATAAAGGCATTTTGGACGTGAAGAGCGTATTGGGTGAGGGAAGTTGTTTTACCGTAAGGTTGCCCCGCAGTGCTAATGAAACCTAAGCTGGCTGTTCTGCCCTGGCTAGCAGGATTTTTGTTGCCCTACCGGCGGCAGGTGTTATTGGCCATAGCATTTTTGCTGATTGGTTCTTTAAGTTGGCTGGCGTTAGGCCAGGGGGTAAGGTTGTTGGTCGACGACGGCTTTATTGCCAATAACCCGGCCAAACTCAATCAAATAACCGTGGCTATCCTGTTAATTTGTCTGTTGTCATCGGCAGCCGTTTTTTGTCGTTTCTATTTAATGAGCTGGCTTGGCGAGCGGGTGACGGCAGACATTCGCAATCGTGTTTACCAGCATATGCTGGGATTGTCGCCGTCATTTTACAGCCAGATGCGCACCGGCGAGGTCATTTCGCGCTTCACGGCCGACACAACCTTGCTACAAAGTGTAGTGGGATCCAGTCTGTCGATGGCGCTGCGCTCAACAGTTACTGCACTGGGCGGGTTAGCCATGATGGCGCTGACCAGCTTTAAAATGACTGCGCTGGTCTTGCTGGCAGTACCGCTGGTGTTATTGCCCATTGTATTACTTGGACGAAAGGTGCGCCGTTTATCACGCGCCAGTCAGGATCGGCTGGCAGACGTCGGAGCCTATGTTGATGAAAGCCTGCATGAAATTCACACTGTGCAATCGTACGGCCATGAGCCGTTAGATAAGCAGTTCTTTGCGCATCGCATTGAACAGGTAATGCAGGCCGCCCGGGGCCGAATTCTGTATCGGGCGTTATTGATAGCGGCAGTCATGTTATTAAGTATCAGTGCAATGATAGTGATAAGTTGGGTCGGCGCACATGATGTGATGGCCGGCGCGGTGACAGCCGGCGAGCTTACTGCCTTTATGTTTTATGCGGTAATGGTGGCAGGTTCGGCCGCAACTATCAGTGAAGTCATCGGCGATATTCAGCGCGCAGCCGGTGCTGCTGAGCGGCTGATTGAGCTGGTAAGCGCTCCGGTAGAGATTGCATCACCGGCCGTGCCGTTATCGCTGGCAACGCCGGTGCGCGGGGCCATCAGTATTAAACAGCTGCAATTCGCTTATCCGCAGGTTTCTGATCGCATCGTATTACAGGGGCTGGAGCTGGATATTCAGCCCGGGCAGCGCGTGGCATTAGTTGGCCCCAGCGGGGCAGGTAAAACCACGCTGTTTCAGCTGTTGCAGCGCTTTTATCAGCCTGATGCCGGAAGCATTTTGCTCGACGGTGTTGATATCAGCCAGCTTTGCCTGGCGCAGCTGCGGGCACAGTTTGCGCTGGTGCCGCAAGAGTCGGTGATATTTGCCAGCTCGGTATTGGAAAACGTGCGCTATGGCCGGCCGGATGCCAGTGAACAGGAGGTAATAAACGCTTGTGTCGCCGCGCGGGCGGATGGGTTTATCCGCGACTTTAGCGAGGGCTATGCCACACAGCTCGGTGAGCGCGGCGTGCGGTTGTCTGGCGGCCAAAAGCAACGTATTGCCATTGCACGGGCCATTTTGGCAGACCGGCCGGTGCTGTTGCTTGATGAGGCGACCAGTGCGCTGGATGCGGTTAGTGAGCAGCAGGTAAAACAAGCACTACAGCATTTAATGCAGGGTAAGACGACATTGATTATCGCGCATCGTTTGTCAACAGTATTGCACGCTGATCGCATCCTCGTGCTGGACCAAGGGCGGTTGATTGCCAGCGGTACCCATCAACAACTGTTGCAGACCAGCCCGCTATATAAACAATTGGCAGAACTGCAGTTATTAAACTAGCCACAGCGGAATATTTGCTGCTTTCTACTATCAGGCGAGCGTGAAATAGCGCTATGCCGCCAAGCCAAAACCCGCTGAATGTGTTAATTTAAAGACTAATTGCCGGATCGCAGGAGAAAATATGGAAGCTAATCACATTGAAATTCGTCATCTGACTAAACAGGATATGACGGAGCTGCGGCGTGCATCTGAACAGGTGTACAAGGCGGGCCCCCTGCTCAGCTGGACTGAAGATGTTGTAGATACCCTGCTGACTAAATTCCCGGATGGACAAATTTGTGTTTGTGTCGACGGTAAAGTGGTCGGCTGTGCTTTTTCATTAATTATTGACTACACCAAATTCAGCGACGAGCACACTTATGAGCAAATTGTCACTGGATTTTCGTTTAAAAATCATGACCCTAACGGTGATATCTTATATGGTATCGAAGTGTTTATTCATCCGGATTACCGCGGGCTGCGCCTGGCTCGCCGTTTGTACGATGTGCGCAAAGAACTGTGTGAAAACCTGAACTTACGCGCCATTATGGCGGGTGGCCGTATGCCGAATTTTGGACAGTACGCCGATAAACTCAGTGCCAAACAGTATATTGAAAAAGTAAAAGGCAAAGAAATTTATGATCCGGTGTTGAGCTTTCAACTGGCCAATGGTTTTCATGTGCGTAAGCTGCTAAAAGGCTATTTGCACGGCGATGTAGAATCGCAGGAATATGCCACCTTACTGGAATGGGCCAATATCTATTACACCAAATCAGTCAAACTGATTAACGCACCCAAGGCTGAGGTTCGCTTAGGCCTGGTGCAGTGGCAAATGCGCAATATGAAAGACATCAATCAGCTGTTTGAGCAGATGGAGTTTTTTGTAGATGCCGTATCGGATTATAAAAGCGATTTTATTCTGTTTCCAGAGCTATTCGCTGCCCCCTTAATGGAGCATTACAACCATTTAAGCGTGACGCAAAGCATTCGCGAGTTGGCGAAATACACGGATACCATTCGGGAAAAATTTGTCGAGTTCGCAATTGCTTACAACATTAATATCATCACCGGCAGTATGCCGTGTATTTATGATGGCAAACTGCACAACAGTGGCTTTTTATGCCGGCGCGATGGCAGCTGGGAGCAGTACGACAAGGTGCATGTTACGCCTGCAGAAAAGCGCAATTGGGCCATGCATGGCGGCAATCAGGTTAAGGTGTTTGACACTGACTGCGGCAAAATTGGCATTATGATTTGTTACGATGTTGAATTTCCGGAATATGCCCGTCTGTTATCAGATCAGGGCATGAATATCCTGTTTGTGCCGTTTTTAACCGATACGCAAAACGGCTATACCCGGGTGCGGCATTGTGCGATGGCGCGAGCCATTGAAAATGAATGCTATGTGGCGATTGCCGGAGCGGTAGGTAATCTGGCGCGGGTGAATAATATGGACATTCAGTATGCCCAATCGGCTTTATTTACGCCGTCTGATTTTTCCTTCCCAACTACCGGCATTAAAGCAGAAGCGACACCCAATTCAGAGATGTTGTTAATTGTGGATGTTAACCTGGATTTATTAAAAGAGCTGCACAGCCATGGTAGTGTGCATACCATGCGCGACCGGCGGCACGATGTATATCAATTAACGCTGGTTAATCCGCCAAACGACAAATAGCACGGTGGCAGGCAATGGCCGGTGCAGCAACTCATGCCGCGGCCTGCTGTGTAAGCCGCGCTACCTGAAATACCCTTGAAGCCCCCGGAGTGCGATAACGTAGTCTGGGGGTTTATTGTTTACGGCACCCGCAGCCGGATTTAGGGGTTAGTTTTACCAGTCAGTGGTAGCGCATTTATTGTAAATGAAAATAGTTCGCATTAGTGTTTACATGTCGGGTAAAAGTGATTAGTATTTTGCATCTCGGTACTTAACAGACGAAAAGAGAGCATTGAATTACTATGACTGACCGTAAGCATACTTTCACAACGCTTGGCTCACAGGCATTACTAACCACCCTGGCACTTAATCTGGCACCGGCCCATGCAACAGAGGCCGCCAGCCAATGCGCATCGGCCGAAACTAATTGTGGGCAAGAAGCGATTGAGCTGATTAAAGTGCATGGTGTGCGCAATTCGGTATATAACGTGAAGCAGTCCGGTGACTTACGCCGGCTGGCAGATTTGACCGATACGCCACACACCATCACGGTATTAACCAAGGATCAAATTGACGAGTCAGGTAAATCTGACTTAAAGGAAATTTTGGCGGCGCAAGCCGGGGTAACGTTGGGCACTGGTGAAAATGGCAATGCCTTTGGTGACCGTTATATTATTCGCGGCCATGAAGCCCGATCAGACGTGTTTGTCGATGGGTTGCGCGACCCGGGTATGACCACACGAGAAAGCTTTGCCACCGAGCAAATTGAAATTACCAAAGGGCCGAGTTCTACCTTTGCTGGTCGCGGTTCTTCAGGTGGGGCAGTAAATAGCATCACGAAAAAGGCGTCAACGTCATACAATTTTGGCCGCGTTGATGCCAGCATCGGCAGTGACGAACACCACCGGCTGGTGCTGGATTATAATACGCCAATCAGCAGCAATACGGCTGCACGTATTAATCTGCTTAGCACGGCGGAAGACGCGCCCAACCGTGACGGCATCAGCCGCAGCCGGGAAGGTGCGTTGTTGTCCGGCTTATACGATAATGCCGATGACCTGCGCCTTTATGCCGACTTGTATTACCTGAAGGCAGAGGATACGCCGGATTTAGGCAGTTATTTTGATCAGGATACACGAGCGCCGGTAAACGATATTCCTGTCTATGCCCAGCGGGAAGACTTTTTAGATTCCGACGTATCTGCGTTTACGCTGCGTACTGAATATGACATCAGCGATAGCGTTAAATTTTACAATGCGACCCGCTTCGGTCAAACCAGCAACGGGTATCTGTCGACAGGCGCCAGAGGCACAGTACGGGCTGACGAAGATCCGTATGCGCCGGGAGCCGCCACAATAACGCTAAGCACCCATCAGGGCTGGCAAGAGGTGGAATACTTTGCCACGCAGTTTAATCTGTTTTTGGATCTTAGCGCGGCAAGTGTAGAGCACAAGCTGTTGTTTGGGCTTGAGTTTACCGACGAAGAAGTGGACAACGGCGTCTACGATATTAGCTATACCAATGACACGAATTGCTATACCGCCGGCAGAGGCGGCGCCCGGCCTGGTTATTGTCTGCTTGATGCAGCCGGCCAGCTGTATCCGAACAGCCGTAACATTATTGGCCGCAGTTTTGCCAAAGGCAGTTCAGATGCGTTATTCAGTGCCAAAACTATTGCGGCTTATGTAATGGATACGGCAAAGATAAATGAACACTGGCAGGTGTTTGCCGGGCTGCGGCTGGATAATATCGACTACAGCAATGATGTTATCAGCCGCGGTGAGGCGCTTGCATATGCCTACAAAGATACCTTCTACAATGGTCACATCGGTATAGTGTACAGCCTGACCGAGGATGCCAATGTGTATCTGACTTACTCAACCGCAACCAATATTAACGGTGGTGAGTCTGATTTAGGTGCTAACTGTGGCTATGGTGGCGTGTGTGGCGACCCGGATCAGGCTGCGCTGGCCGATCCGGAAACTGTACAAAACATTGAATTGGGCACAAAGTGGGCACTGCTGGACGAACAGCTATTTGTCGCGGCGGCAGTGTTTGAAATGACCAAATCTGATGTGATGGAAAGTGTCGGCGATGCCTATTCGACGCTGGGTACGCTAAACACTGGCAAAAACCGTATCAGGGGTGTCGAGCTGGCAATGAATGGTAATGTTACGGCTAAACTTAGCGTACAGGCCAGTGCAGCGGTGATGGAGTCTGAGGTATTGGCTTCGGTTGAGCCTGCAAACATCGGGCTGGAATTGAGCAATTTCGCCTCTGACAGCTTTTATCTGCAGCTACGCTATCAGCTGACTGAAGATTTTGCCTTCGGTGGTGATTACACCTACAAAGGTGAGATGTTCGGCGGCCAGCCAGACACCGCCGCAGGTTATGATGCCGAAAAGGGGTATTACAGCATAGTGGTGCCAAGTTATGCGGTTGTTAACTTATTTGCCAATTACAGTGTCAATGAGGCGACGACGCTACGGCTAAATATCGGCAACGTTACCGATAAAGAATACTGGACTGCAGCATACCGCTCTGGCGCCTTCATGTATCTGGGTGATGCCCGTTCAGTCAGAGCAACCCTAACCTACGAGTTTTAAGCCGGTAGTGCAGACAAGGTGTCGGCGTTAACATTTTTATTGTTCTAACATAGGAGTCGTTCCAGTGGTCGTGATTAAGCAACTTTTAACTGCACAAGAGGTGAGTGCGTTCAGAAGTACCCTGCGTCAGGTGCCCTGGAACGACGGTAAAGCAACAGCAATGGGTATGGCCGCAGCGGTAAAACAAAATGGCCAGGCAGATGCAGCCGACAGTCAGGTTCAACAGCTGGCAAACCGGTTGCTGGCAAAGTTTGGTAATACGCCACAGCTGATGTCTGCTGCACTGCCGCAGCGTATTTTTCCACCTTGTTTTAACTGCTACGCGCAAGGTGAAACCTACGGCCTGCATGTAGATGCGGCCATTATGCGTATGCCAAACCATGACATACTGCGCTCAGACCTGTCGATGACCACGTTTTTATCTGCACCGGATGAATACCGCGGCGGAGAACTGGTGATTAACACCGAGTTTGGCGAGCAAAGCGTTAAGCTGGAAGCTGGTGATGCGGTGCTATATTCATCGGGCAGTTTACACAAAGTGCAACCGGTTACGAGCGGGCAACGCTTTGCTGCAATTACCTGGATCCAAAGTTTAATACCAGATGCGCGCCTGCGTGACAGCTTGTATCAGCTTGACCAGGCGATCCAGGCATTACTCCCTAACCCGGCTATTGCCCGCGAGCAGTTAGACCGGTTACATCATGTTTATCATAATCTTATCCGTCAGTATGCCGCTGTGTAGTGGCGGGTTGCAGGCACTGTATACAGTGTTTCCAATACCGCTGTGATCTAGGTATGCTGCGCACCTTGTGCAGCGATTCAGCAAGCTGCCGTGTGTTTTACTGCGGGGTACCCTTTGGATGGTGCCAGCACGAACAGATAATTCAGGACAACACTGATGACAACAGCGGTTAAACCAATACCACTTAGCACGCAGCAGGCCATGCGCTATAGCCGCCAGCTTATGCTGCCTGCCCTGGATTTTCGCGGTCAGGAAGCGCTACTGGCCAGCAAGGTATTATTGATCGGTATGGGCGGCTTAGGCTGCGCTGCAGCACCGTATCTGGTGGCCAGCGGGGTAGGTAGCATTACGCTGGTCGATGATGACACGATAGACCGCAGTAATTTGCAGCGGCAAATTTTGTATCGTGAGACAGATATCGGCCATAACAAAGCAAAGCAGGCCATGGCGTCATTGCAGGCGCTAAATACCGATATTGCAATTAATGCATTGCAACAGCGTTTAGGCACAGAGCAGTTGGCACAGCTCGTGCCACAGTATTCACTGGTACTGGATTGCAGCGATAACTTATCTACCCGTAACGCAATTAATGCCGCCTGTGTAACCGCCAGAG
Organism: Rheinheimera sp.; assembly: GCA_041618685.1. Classification (GTDB taxonomy): domain Bacteria; phylum Pseudomonadota; class Gammaproteobacteria; order Enterobacterales; family Alteromonadaceae; genus Alishewanella. The sequence continues at coordinate 953 of JBFKFH010000100.1, read as the reverse complement.
TGCCGCTGGTTTCGGGGGCGGCTATCCGTTTTGAAGGGCAGGTTGCCAGTTTCAGTATGCAAGGTGATACGGCCTGTTATCACTGTTTAAGTCAGTTGTTTGGTGAGCAGCAACTAAGCTGTATGGAAGCCGGTATTATAAGCCCGGTAGTAGGGGTTGTAGGTAGCATGCAGGCATTGGAGGCAGTTAAAATCCTTGCTACGGTTGGCACACCTTTATATGGCAAACTGCAATTGTTCGATGCATTAACCAGCCAGTGGCGCCAATTTAACTTGAACAAAGATCCGCTTTGTCCTATCTGTGGCTAGCGCGGCGGTAGTCGCTAGTCTAGTCTCCTTATAGCTAACATTTTTTATTTTTAGGCAACCTGGCTTGCAACGGTAATAGATGTTATCCACGCAACTGCTGTGGGCGTTTTATGTCAAGGAGACGCTGTTGAAAATAGCTGATATGGCTTTACTTGCCATTACTTTCCTCTTAAGTATCAGCGCTGGGGCGGCTAAAACATTCGCTGTTCCGGAAGAAGTACAGTTTCTGCAATCATTCGGATTTAATACTACTATCATCATGTTTTATGGTTCTTACCAGATGCTTGGTGGCCTTTTGCTGATTTTCCATAAAACAAAGATTATCGGCGCTTTAATGGCTGCAACCGCATTTATGTTTTCATCTGTTTTAATCCTCAGCAGAGCAGATTTTATATTCGGAACAGTGTCGTTAGTACCTGTAATCATGGCGTTAACAATTGCATTCCGACATTGGAAGTTTATGTATAATCAGCGCCTTAACTCCGACAAGGTGTAATTGCCATGGTTTTGCTACGCAACACAGTATTGCATTACCAGGGCCTTCTCATTGCCCGTAATTACGTATCAAGGCCAGTATCAGGGGGGGATATTTAGCTATATGATTTGTCAGCGATACCAAATCACTGCTGGAACTGAATAAGAGTC
>JBFKFH010000099.1:0-11154 GCA_041618685.1 Rheinheimera sp. | reverse complement strand
GGCATGGCTGCTGCTGTTTTCCACGTGCTGTCGATAGGATTGCAGTTGATGCTGTACGACAGTGTCGTTATCCAATATCTGTAATAATAAGTCTTGCCAGCGCTGCAGCATCAGTGCGCGGTTATCCAACTGGATCTGATGCAGTGATTGTTCGTCGGCTTGTTGCAAAGTGTCCAGGCCCTGTTTAATTTGCCAGCCCCGGGCACCGAGATCATAACCGCCATTTCCTATCATGTTGTATGCTTCACCGCCGATCATGCGGGCATTTGCAGTCCATAAGCGCGATGACGCGGTGTATTGTGGCTGAAGGGCTGCATCTTGATAGCCCAACCATCGTTGTTCACCGGTACTCCAATCCTGTGCCGTATCAAGATCGTTTAGCTGGCGTTTGGGGATAGGGCCGATAATGCTCCAGCCTATTTGCCCGTTGCTATCTGCCACCAATAGATTTTGTGCAGGCACACCGACATACGGGGCCAGCTGCAACGCCTCGGCAACGCTCTTGCTCTGCTCCAGCTGCAGCAGGGTAAAGTTCACTGCAACATCATCATAGGCAACCCAGCGCAGTGCAAAAGGCGGGCTGTCACCGAACCTTACAACAGGCCCCCATTGGGTTTCGGTCAGTTCCAATGTCTGATCGGCCATGCCCGCCACTTTTATCGTCTCATAGCGGTAGATAAAAGGCTGCCAGCCCTCAGCACTCAGATAGTGTTTTTCGTCGGCCGATATTTTCAATGCAATCAAATCATGCCAATCGGCGGTACTATTGGTGAACCCCCATGCAATGTGTTGGTTTGAGCCAGCTACTACGGCAGGTGTGCCAGGTAACGTCAAGCCAGTTACACGGTGCATGGCGCCATTTTCACGCCAGTTTAGCTGCGCTTTATACCAGGTGCCGGGCACGCGCAGACCTAAGTGCATATCATCGGCCAGAATGGCACTACCGTGGCGGGTCAAATTGCCAGCAACGGCAAAGTTATTGCTGCCAATATCGGCGCTATCTTTTAACTCGCATTGATGACAGGCAACAGCTTGCTGGCGCAGCAGCGCTGGGTAGGCTGATTGCGGCATGGCAACCGGCATGACGCGACTACCGTCCAGTGCAGCCTGCCATGTTGCAGAGTGCTGCTGCAAAAACTGATACCATTCCTGTGGCAGAGCCTGCTTTAATATCGTCATAGCGTAGTCATCGCGGCCTTGCTTACTTTGTAAGTCCAGATACATGCTGTAAATAACCAAAAATGAGTCGGCACTTTGCCACGGGGCGGGGTGTTGCTGTAGCAGGCTATATTCAAACGGCGGTAGTTTTAGCGCTGCCAGGCCTTCATTTACGCCGTTGGTGTACGCTGCCAGCAGCTGTTGTTCGGTATTATTTAACTTGGCCAAAGCCCGTTGTGCGCGAAAGCGAAACCGATGCTGGCGCTGCTGTTTATCGGTAGCTAATGCACGCTCACCGAACAATGCTGATAATTCACCGGCCGCATTGCGACGTAAGATATCCATTTGAAAGAAACGCTCCTGGGCGTGGGCGAAACCCAGCGCAAAAGCAGCATCAGTGCGATTAGCGGCATGAATGCTCAGGTAGCCTAATGCATCGCGCTCAAGCCGGGCGGTGTTATCAATACTGCTGTGCTGTTCGCCATCATAGATGGGTAAACTGAAGCTTAGCAGTGTATACAGGGCGATAAGGCTTACGATCAATAGCCCGGTAACTACGGCAAGGAGCCACTTCCACCAATTCATATTTATCTTTCTCTGGTATAAAATCATGAACTTAGCATAACGGAGAGTCGAACCAATGCAACCGAAAGTCACAGTATGGGATCGCGCAATTAGGTTCTTTCATTGGAGCCAACTGATATTAGTAGCTGGCCTGTGGTACACCGGTGACCAAGGCATGATGGCGCAGCACCAATTACTGGCATATGGCTTACTGGCATTAATGCTGTCGCGGCTGATCTGGGGCTTTATCGGTAGCAGTACGGCCAGATTTGTAAACTTCGCTGCAACGCCCACAGCGGCTGTACGTTATCTGCGTCATCCGTATCCGGTTACCGGGCATAACCCGGCATCATTTTATATGGTGACCTTGCTGTTATTGCTGCTGACAATACAACTGATAACGGGGCTGGCTACTTTTGATAACAGCTATCTCAGTGATGGCCCTTTGGTTAGTGTTTTACCAGCATACTGGGTAGATTTAGCCTCTGCGGTGCACAAAATAAACATTAACGTTCTGCTGGCCGCGGTAGCGGTGCATGTTGTTGCGGCAATTTGGCATAGCGTACGGATCCACAACGTGATTTGGGTCATGTTAAGTGGCAAGCAGCATGCTGTGGATAAGAACGTCAACCTACAGCCGAGCCGTTGGTTTTTCCTGATGCTGACGATAATATTGTTATTACTGTACTGGTGGCAGGGAAAGCCACTGTCGGCACTGCTGTAAGCCGTGCCGCAGTTTTGTAACTAAATTAGTTTTTGTATTGCTCGTGACAGGCCTTGCAGTTGCGCGCAAAGTTACCAAATGCCTTACGTAGTTCAGCCTGATCGGCGCTAAGAGCTGCTGTTTTTAAGGTGGCAGCGTCGGCAATTAATTTGTCCGCCCGGCTATTAAAATCTTGCAAATTTTGCCAGATATCGGCTTTTGCCTCACCACCGCCGTGCTCTGTACCTGGCACACTAAAGGCTTCCCAGGGTAACGTTGTCAGCTCAGCCAATGCACTTGCACGTTTATTTACCCGTGCAGCATCAAAGCTCACTTCACCTTTTAACATCGCAGCAATGTCGGCCATATTGTGGCGGATCAGCTGAAACGCAGCCTGACGGTATTCCACGCTATCTTTTGCATCTGAAAACGCAGTGCCGGCAATAACTGGCAACGTTATGGCCGAAAGTAAAAAAGTGACTAACAGGGGTTTTTTCATTGTACGATTCTCTTTTGATGAATTTACATGCAATAATGATGTCCTTACTACTTTAACAGAAAGCAATATATTGCCAATAATCAATAGTTTTTTCGTCATTAGGCCGTGTGAGTGAAAGACGTAAATATTACAAAACCAATCGGAATGGAATCGCTGGGACGTAAGTTTGCGTTGGTGGTGTTCCTGGCTATCGTCATTGCTGGCATTGCCGTAGGCTATGTGGTGCTGGAAACTCAGGAAAGTATTGCTTTAGCTCAGCAGCAGCAGGTTATTGAACAGCAGGCTGCACATTATGCCCGACAGCTGAATAAAGAGTTTCTACATAAAGAACAAAAAGCTATAACGGCGAATCAAATAGTGATGCATACATTAGCATCGCAACGACTCGACAGCACAAAGAAGCTGGCCGTTCAGGCCGACGGTAGCATCCGGACTCAGGATGATTATTCTGCCGCTTTTATCGCCGCCAGTGCCTACAATCAGCGAACTGCCGCATTATTTGACCGTACCGGCAAGCTGTGGCAACAGCTGTCGCCGCTCATGTTACATGACTTCTTTAATTTTTATTTTATTGCCAAAGAGCAGTTTATCCGCATTTCACCGCCTGACTGGGCGTTGCAGGTTGAAGTAGAGCACGATTTCAACCGTGATTTGTTTTATCAGATCGCCACACCCGAACAAAACCCAACCCGGCAACCGCGCTGGACACCGGTGTATTACGATGATATCTGGAACAAGTGGATGACCAGTTTGATCATACCACTGTATATCAACGATGAGTTTGTCGGTGTCACCGGATCTGATTTCATTTTGAATGATATTTTGGACAGCCTGCCGCTGGCGGCAAGCAGTCAGTACCAGAGCCGGGTTTTCATGTTTGATGAGAGTGGCGTTGTTTTTGGTGTCAGTCCGCAGAGTTTGATGGCTGCCCCACAAATGAACAGTCGCTATGACGGGGTAAAGCTTGAACATGCCGCCGTGCAACGCTTTGCCACAAAGGTAGCGGCAGAGCCTGATTTGGCGCGGCAGGCTGCAGCTGCGATTGAGCAACAGCTGATTTCAGCATCACTGATAGAACGCACAAACTGGCATGTGGCGGTTTATACTGACAAAGCGAAGGTGGTCGCGTCGCTGAGCGCCTTTCGTATCAAACTACTGATCACTTTTGTCGTTATTGCATTGTTAGTTGCGGGGTTGCTGCAGCTGGTGGTGTACCACTTTATGTTAAAGCGGATAAACCGGTTATCGGCCGCCATTAACCGCTTGTCGCGTGGCGATTTACAACAAGTTGTACTGGATAAACAACAGGACGAAATTGGTTTATTAAACCAGGCGTTTGGCCGGATGTCAGCTGAAATTTCAGATTTAGTCAGTGGCCTTAATGCGCGAATCGAAGAAAAAGAACTGGCAGAGCGTTCGGCCCGCAAATTGAGCAAAGCGGTGTCTTTCTCCAGTTCTGGTATCGTGTTAACTGACGAATTGCTGAATATTGAATACATTAATCCGTTCCTAACAGAAATCATTGGGAGCAGTGCAGATCAGCTGCAAGGCCAACCGCTGCACAGTTTATTTGCCGAAGAAATGCATCATGTTGGCGAAGAGATCGCACAAACGCTGGCAGAGCGGCATCACTGGCGGGGTGATATGTTGTTGCAGTATCAACAGCGCCAACTGTGGGTATCATTGGCGATAGCGCCTATCCGTGACGAAAAAGGCGGTATCACTAACTACGTTTGTGCAATGCAGGATATTTCGTTTATAAAACAAAGCCAGAAGAAGATGGAACAGCTGGCCTATTATGATGTGCTAACCGGGCTGGCTAACCGAAGTTACTTCCGGGACCAGTTACGTAAGGCGATTGCGATGTCGCACCGCGGTTACTACAACTTTGCCCTTTTATATTTTGATTTGGACGAATTTAAGCGCATTAACGACACGCTGGGACATGACGCCGGTGACGAATTGCTAAAAGAAGTCGCCAAACGGCTGATTAGCCGGTTGCGGGAAGAAGATACCATTGCCCGACTTGGCGGCGATGAGTTTGCCGTAATACTCAGCGGAATTAAAGACCGTAGCCAGGCGTCAAGTATTGCCAAGAACTTACAACAGGCGTTCACCGCGCCGGTTAAACTGGGCCGCCATGAGGTGTCTATCAGTGCCAGTATTGGAATTACTGTGGCACCTGAAGATGCATCGGAAGAAGAGTTATTACTAAAGCACGCTGACCTGGCAATGTATGAAGCCAAAGCGCGTGGCAAAAACACCTTCCATTTTTTCAGCGCGGATTTAAATGAAGCGGCCAACGAGCGCTTACTGATTGAAAACCAGCTACGTGAAGCTATCCGCGAGCATCAGTTTTTACTGTATTACCAACCGAAAATTGATATTCGCGACAACAGCATCATTGGCTATGAAACCTTGCTGCGCTGGTTGCGGCCTGATAACACGCTGGTACCGCCACTGCGGTTTATACCCGTGGCAGAAAGTACCGGCCTTATCGTGCAGATTGGTGAATGGATTATATGGGAAGCGTGTCGCTTTCTGTCGCGTCAGCTTAGCCGTGGCCACGATGTGTCATTGTCGATTAACCTGTCAGTGCGTCAGTTTAATGATGATAATTTGCCAGAGATTGTTGAGCGTATTTTGCAGCGAACCGGCGCAAATCCGGCCAATTTAGTCTTCGAAATTACCGAAAGTATGTTGATGGGTGACACCGATGCGGCTATTAACCAGTTAAATCAGTTAAAACGTCTCGGGGTGTCTTTATCTATCGATGACTTTGGTACAGGCTATTCCTCGCTTAGTTATTTAAAGCGTTTTCCGGTAGACGAGCTGAAAATAGATCGCTCGTTCGTCAAAGATATTCCTGCTGATCAAAACGACATGGATATAGTCGCGGCGATTATTGCTATGGCGCAAAAGATGAACTTGCGCGTGGTAGCTGAAGGGGTAGAAACTGCCGAACAGGTTGAATTTTTGAGAAAAAATGCTTGCTATCAGGTTCAGGGGTATTACTTCAGTATGCCACTTGCTGAGCAGGAGCTTAGCCGCCTGAACTTCGTTGTTAACAGTTAACCCTTAATTCAGGAACATGTTATGACTCCAGAGCGTTTGTCGCTGTTAAGCGCCGCGCTGCTGACGGTATTTGCCGCCGGTAGCCATGCCGACCAGACCTCGCCGTTGCAAGGTATTGTAGATAAAACCCCTAATTTAATTGCCATCACCGGTGCCACGGTATTTACCGAGCCGGGCAAAAAGCTCGACAATGCTACGGTATTAATTGCTGACGGTCGCATCACGGCTGTAGGTTCTAAAGTCACAGTGCCTGCAGGTTATCAGCAGATTGATGCCAGCCGTTATACGTTGTATGCCGGTTTTATTGACCCTTATACCCAATACGGCATTACGCCTGCCGAGCCGTCTAAGCATGGCAGCTATCGCGATGCCCCTGTGTATCAGAATGAACGTAAAGGTGGTAATGCCAGTAATGCGGCTATCCATGCCCAACAACGCTGGGTCTCAGAGTTTTCACCCGATAGCAAAGCCGCTGGCGCACTGCGCGAGTTAGGTTTTACCGCTGCGCAGTCTGCGCGTTTTGATGGTATTTTCCGCGGCCAGGCTTTTGTCAGCTCTTTGGGTGACGGCTTGCCGAACGATCTGGTATTAAAAGCCGATGGCCAGCAATTTATGGCGTTTGACAAAGGCTCGTCAAAGCAAAGTTATCCGTCATCGCTGATGGGCAGTATTGCGCTTATCAGGCAAACGTTGAGCGATGCTAACTGGTATCGCAATGCGTACGGCAAAACAGATGTTCGTTACTTTAATGAGCCGGTAGAATTTAATGCTACCTTGCAAAGCCTGACAGATATTAATCAGCGAGGCGTGGTGTTTGAAACTGCCAGTGATTTATCGCTGCTGCGCGCGCATCAGTTACTAAAAGAGTTCAATCTGGACAACGCTGTGATGGTGGGGTCGGGGTTTGAATATGTGCGGCTGGACGAGGTGAAAGCATCGGGTCGCAGCCTGATATTACCCGTGAATTTCCCTTCTGCACCTGCAGTAGAGCAGGTTGCTGATCAACTGGATATTAGCCTGGCCGATTTACGCCACTGGGAACGTGCCCCTGCCAATGCGGCTGCGTTGGCCAACGCCGGTATCCCGTTTGCGTTGACGACATACAAATTAAAAGATAACAAACAGTTCTGGCCTAACGTGCGTAAAGCCGTAAAACACGGCTTGGCGGCAGATAAAGCGCTGGCAGCACTGACAACCGAGCCTGCCCGTATTGCCGGCGTTGCCGACAAACTGGGTAAAATTGCGCCAGGCTATCAGGCTGATTTGGTATTAGCTGATGGCGATATTTTCGCAGATGGAGCCATAGTGGCAACCTGGATCCGTGGTCAGCAGCATAGCTTTAGCCCGGTAACCCCTGTTGAGTTTGCCGGTGACTATCAACTAACACTGGCCGGTAAGGCAATCAAAATTACCCTACAAGGCCGTGCCGATAAGTTGGCTGGAACAGCACTACTGTTGCCGGCCGCTGACAACGCCAAAGGCGTTAAATTACAGCACCTAGTTGCATCGCAACAGCAACTGCAGTTTAACCTGAGCCTGGCCGAGCTGACGGGCAACAAACACGTTGCACAGTTCAGTGGTCAGCTGGTAGACAATAAACTAACGGGTAAATGGCAGCTGGCCAACAGTGTCGAGATGGTTACTGCACAGCGCCAGCCATTGCCTGCGGAATCAGGCAAAGCCGCTATGCCGAGCAAAGCTACCGAGCCTGGCAACGTATCTACTGATACTGCAAACATTACCATGCTGTCGCAGCTTACTTTTCCTAACCGGGCATACGGCTTGCCAGCCAAGGCTAAACAGCAAAATGTGCATATTAAAAATGCCACAGTCTGGACTGCTGAACAGGACGGTATTTTACAGAATACTGATGTCATAGTTCGTAACGGTAAATTTGACAAAATTGGCAAAAACCTCAGCACGCCACGTGGTTTTGACGTGATAGACGCAACCGGTATGCACCTGACGCCCGGTATTATTGATGAGCACTCTCACGTTGCAATTGAAGCCGGTGTAAACGAAGGTACCGATGCTGTCACCTCTGAAGTACGGATTGGCGATGTAATACAGCCGGAAGACATTAACCTGTATCGTGGTTTGGCCGGTGGTACCACTACTGCGCAGTTATTGCATGGTAGTGCTAACCCTATTGGCGGACAGGCGCAGGTTATTCAGTTTCGCTGGGGGGAAACAGCGGAGGGGCTGAAAATGAAGGCCGCACCGCCAAGCATCAAGTTTGCGCTGGGTGAAAACGTCAAGCAGTCGAACTGGGGCGATGCATTTACCGAACGCTATCCACAAACCCGTATTGGTGTAGAAACTACCATCCGCGATGCGTTTCAGGCCGCCAAAGAATACAAAGCTAACCTGACGGCTTATAACAAGTTGTCTAAACGCCAGCGTGAAGACGTCGCCGCGCCGCGCATTGACTATCGCTTACAGGCTTTGGTAGAAATTCTCGATAAACAACGTTTTATTCATACCCACTCCTATGTGGCGTCAGAAATTCTGATGTTGTTAGAGTTGGCCGATGAGGTGGGCTTTAAAATCACCACCTTTACACACATTCTGGAAGGCTACAAAACGGCGAAAGAGATGGCGGCACATGGTGCCAGTGCGTCAACATTTGCCGATTGGTGGGCCTATAAGATGGAAGTACAGGATGCAATTCCAACCAATGCTTGCTTAATGGCAGAGCAGGGCGTGTTAGTAAGTATTAACTCGGATGATGCCGGCCTGCAGCGCCGGTTAAACCAGGAAGCGGCTAAATCCGTGATGTATTGTGGCATGTCACAACATGACGCGTTAAAGATGGTTACCATCAACCCGGCAATACAATTGAACATAGATGGTGTTACCGGCTCTATCAAACAGGGTAAGCAGGCTGACTTTGTATTGTGGAATACCAGCCCGTTATCGGTGTATAGCCAGGCGCAGCAAACCTGGATAGAGGGAACCAAATATTTCGATATTAATACCGACAGGCAGTTGCAGCAGCAACTTGAGGCGGAAAAAGCGGCATTGATCCAGAAAGTATTGTCGGCCGATGACGAGGCTAAAGCTGGCGATAATGAAGCGTTTAAACAGGATGAACCTGAGTGGCACTGTGAAGACCAGGCAGACTGGTGGCAGCTGAGCCGTCACATACACGCAAACGGCCATGCACACTAAGGAGCAGCAGTATGAAATTATCTAACACCTGTTTAAGCTTGCTTGCTGCGTTAGCAGGCAGTGTTGTCGCGGGCCAGACTCTGGCAAATGATATGGTGCCAGCAAAAGCCAGCACAACACCGACACTGTTAACTGGCCTTACGGTACATACAGTGACAGCCGGCGTCAGTGTCGACACCGACGTATTGATTGTTGACGGCAAAATTGCCGCTGTAGGTAAGGATTTGGTTGCCCCCCAAGGTGCTACGGTACTGGCGCTGGATGGCAAGCATCTTTATCCTGGCCTGATTGCGCTGGCTAACCAGCTGGGCTTAATAGAAATTGAAGCCGTGCGCTCGACCGACGATTCCACTGAGGTCACACACACCAATCCGGATATTAAAGCTAAAGTTGCTTACAATGCCGACTCAGAAGTGCTGCCGACCATTCGCAGTAACGGCATTGCATATTCGATGATATATCCGTCAGGCAGCATGTTGATGGGCCAGTCCAGCCTGATGCAGCTGGATGCATGGAATTATCAGGATGCCTTAGTGGCGGACAGTACCGGCCTGCATGTGCGTTGGCCTAATGCCAGTACGCTAAGCTCGCGCTGGAGCCCGAAGCCTGCTGACGAAGTGCGTAAAGCCAATGCAAAACAGCTTGAAACATTACAGCAGTATTTTAAAGCAGCCAAAGCTTACTATGATGCTGAGCAAGCAGGGCTGAACAAGGGCGTAGACTCGCGTTGGCACGAAATGCTGGCGGTATTTAATCGTGAGCGGCCGCTATTTGTGCATGCAGACGATGAGCGGCAAATTCGCCAGGCTATGCTGTTGGCAAAAGATTACGGTTTAACGCTAACTATTGTCGGTGGCCGCGATAGCTGGCGTCTGGCTGAGGAGCTGGCTGCTGCCAACGTTGCCGTTATCTACACCGCGCCGTACGGTTTGCCAACGCGTACCGATGAAAACTATCGTCAGGCTTTTATAACGCCTAAAGTGTTGCAGGACGCGGGGGTGCAGTATGCGCTATCGCTTGATGGCTACTGGGATACGCGTAATCTGGTTTTCGCTGCAGGGCAAGCAATTAGTTATGGCTTAACGCCGGAGCAGGCGTTACGTTCTGTTACTATTAATGCCGCGCAAATTGCCGGTGTGGCTGATAAAATTGGCAGTATTGAGGTTGGCAAGGCCGCAAGCCTGGTGGTGTCTGACGGAGACATTTTCGATTATCTCGGCCATAAGGTTACTCACTTATGGATTGATGGCCGGGCAGTTGATCTGAATAATCGCCACAAACAGCTACACAATAAGTATCAGCAACGTATTAACTAACTTACGTTTTTCGGTGTTCATGTCAGTGCCAGCCTTTGCTGGCACTGCTGTTTTAAGGAATTAAAATGAAGTTTAAATTACTTGCCAGTGCGCTTGCATTTAGCGCTATTACCGGCTGCGCAGGCACATCTTCACCCACGGCGACACAGGTTACGCTAGGCGCCAATAGCAAGGCGATTGAAGCGCATATGCAGTTTCTGGCAGCCGACGCGCTGGCTGGCCGTGAAACGGGCAGTAAAGAGCATGAAATAGCCTCGTTATACATAGCATCACAATTGCAGGCATTGGGGCTTCAGCCGGCAGGCGACAATGATAGCTATTTTCAGCGTGTACCTATGCGTAAAGCACACCTGGTGCAAAATAGTGCCAAGTTTGTGCTGCATGTTGATGGAAAAAATACCGAGTTAAGCGATCCCAAAGCGTTTTTCACGGGCCCAAGTATGCAGTACACCCAAACTGATGTAACGGCGCCTTTAGTGTTCGCCGGTTATGGTTTGGTATCAAAAGAATTTGGTATTAATGACTACGACAACGTAAACGTAGACGGCAAAATAGTCGTGTTGCTGGCGGGCCGCCCAGAAAGCCTGCCAAGTGAGGAAGCGGCGCATTTAAATAGCCTGAAAACCAAACTTGCTGCTGAGCGCGGCGCTGTCGGTATCATTACTATT
>JBFKFH010000098.1:0-11174 GCA_041618685.1 Rheinheimera sp. | reverse complement strand
TGCAGAGGTATAGGCTAAATTACTGCGAAAACCGGTTGTTTTTACTATACGGCCATGTTGTAACACCACCAGTGCGCTATCAGCGGAAATAAACTTCAGCTGATTGTGCTCAGCAAACGCCAAGGCAAGTACCACTTCAGGCTGCTCGTCAAGCTGCATCGCTATCAGATCATACGGATTATCCAGTACGCTCTGCTCGGTATAGCTCAATTGCGCAGGCTCTTTCATAACTATTTTCAGGTTTTCCCGAAAAATAGTGTAGTTGCTGCCACAACCTGCAACTATCATTACACCCAGCATTACTACCAGTCGCCAGAAGATCATGCGCCGCCTGCAAATTTCAGATAAGTTGTTTATACAAAAAAGCCGCCTGAAGGCGGCTTTTTAACGGAATATTTGACTTAGTTACCGTTAGTTACGGTTACGCTGGTCAAAGTGGTAGTAGCAGTAGTAGTAGTAGTACCACCTGGTACACACTCGTCACCTACTTTCACTTCACCTTCTTCACAATCATCATCATCATCATCATCGTCATCGTCATCGTCATCATCATCGTCATCGCCAACAACGATAGTTGAACCACGAGAGTTAGAGATGATAGCAGCAGCTACTGCTACGCCAACAACACCAGCAGCAACAGTTGATTTTTTAACATCGCCAAAAGCGTTATCACTGGTAGCACCTGCGTTCGCTTGCTGCGCTTGCACGTCAGCAGTACTCACACCTAATGCAGCAGCTACAGCTGCGGCAACTAACAATTTATTCATAACCATTCCTTAACAAGTTAAGCAGTATATTCCAGTTACGTAGCAGCTTAAACCAAAGCACTACCGGACTCAATATTTAAATTAAACTTTCTACATCTTCTTACACATTTTTGCGTGCAACAGCAGCTGAGGCGACTCAGGCTATATTCACTTTGCTCAATACGTTAGCTGAGGCATCCAGCTTAGATAAGCTCGCTAAAGCTGGCACTTCTGCCGCAAATACCGGTACAGATTTTCCATTCGCATTGACCACCAAATCACTGCACTCGGCGCCGTAATTAAATCCTGTTGGTGCGTTACGGATAAGCTCAATAATGTCTTCCACCGCAAACGCATCACAGCAACTATCTAACCGTTGTAATAATGCCAGCATTTCAGGCCAGTTCAGGCTTAATTCGTCTGCGGCCATGATCCGCGGATGAGCCGTCTGCCGCACATTTTCACCAATTAGCAGTTCTTCATACAGTTTTTCGCCCGGCCGTAACCCGGTATAACGAATTTCAATATCACCGTTAGGATGAATATCATCTTTCACTTCCAGTCCCATAAGGTGGATCATACGCTTGGCCAGATCGGCAATTTTAACCGGCTCCCCCATATCCAACACAAACACATCACCACCATGCCCCATCGCACCGGCCTGTATTACCAACTGGGCGGCTTCTGGGATCATCATAAAGTAACGGATAATGTCTTTATGTGTCACGGTCACTGGCCCGCCTCGGCGGATCTGCTCACGAAACAGTGGCACAACTGAGCCACTTGAGCCCAGTACATTGCCAAACCGCACCATGCAAAACCGGGTTGTTTGCTGACGTTTGGACAAGGCCTGCAGCACCAATTCGGCCAGACGCTTCGATGCTCCCATGATATTGGTTGGCCGCACCGCTTTATCAGTTGAAATAAGCACAAAGGTTTCAACTTTAGCGGCAATAGCAGCTTCCGCAGCGTACCAGGTACCGTACACATTATTGCGCACGCCCTCGACAATATTATATTCAACCAGCGGCACATGCTTGTAGGCAGCTGCATGGTAAACAGTCTGCACGCCAAAAGCTTTCATCACTGACTCTAGCCGGCTTTGCCGCTGCACCGTGCCCATAATTGGCACCAGCGTAATATCCAGGCCTTGCTGATTTATTAAGCTGCTAAGTTCCTGCTCAATGCTGTACAAGCTGAATTCAGACAACTCGAACAGCACCAGTACTTTTGGTTCACTGACGATGATCTGGCGGCATAATTCTGAACCGATAGACCCGCCGGCGCCTGTCACCAGCACAACTTTACCCTGAATATTAGCCTGCATCAGCTTGCGCTTTGGCTCGACCAGATCACGTCCCAACAGATCTTCTATTTTCACATCCTGTAATTCGTCAATTCGCATTGAACCATCAACCAGATCACTCATACCGGGAATAGATTGCACTGGTATTGGCAGCTCTTCCAGCGCATCCAGAACTTCACGCCGCCGCGAACGGCTCACCGATGGCAATGCTAATAAAATACGGCTGATATTGTGTAGCTTTATCAAGCTGACAATTTGGGCTGGTGCACCTACCGGCACACCCAGTATCGTTGAGCGGTGTAACGTCGTGTCATCATCAACAAACACCACCGGATGATATTGTTCGCCATTGATCAAAGCCTGGGCTAACTGCCGGCCGGAAGAACCCGCGCCGTAAATTAACACCCGCTCTTTGTGTCCATTATTGCGCTGTACCAAAAACATCCGTGCCAGCAAACGCAAGCCGCCAGAGGTAACCAGTGCCAAAATCGCATAGACAAAAATCAGGTTACCTTTATCATTGACTTTTAACACACCAAATAGCAGTGCCAACACAAAGGCACTACTGACAATACCGGCTAGGACGGCTCCCAGTGCATGCTGGCCAATATAGCGAATAACCGCGCGGTACAAGCCCAGTTTGGTAAAAATAAACAAGGTTACCGGCAGCGTTACCGCAAACGACAGCGCTATCTCCGGAATTGCCGATTGCCCGTCATGCTGGGTCAGAAAATAAGCAGCAAACAGCGAACTGATTAGAAAAAACACATCAGCAAACACCGATATTAACCGTTTGATAGAGCGGGGTAAGCTCAGTAACCAGGCCAGCATTTATTACTCCGTATCAAAGATTGCCGCTTTTGCGGCATTCTGTGTTCTGGTCAAATGGCGCAAGTATAGCACTCAACCTTCGTTATTATGTTTATTGTCTTGGTATTCCGTCTGCAGCAACGATGTCAGCCACTGCTTAAAGTCGGGGCCAAGTTGTTTGTCACGCAAGCCATGCTCAACAAAAGCCTGCATATAACCTAATTTATTGCCGCAATCATGGCTGCGACCAATGATATGGTATGCATTAACTGTCTCAGCTTCCATCAATAGCGCAATAGCATCTGTCAGTTGGATCTCATCTCCGGCACCCACAGGGGTACGTTTCAGATATTGCCATATCTTGCTGCTGAATACATAACGCCCCACTACCGCAAGATTTGATGGCGCCAGATCCCGCGCCGGCTTTTCGACTATAGCACCCATTTTTACCGACTCGCCATGCGTCAACGGATGGCCTGCAACATCCACCACACCGTAGTTACTTACCATATGCTCAGGTACCGGCTCGACCATCACCTGGCTTACACCCGACTCTTCAAACAGACGAACCATTTTTGCCAGGTTATCTTTGCTTAAATCACTATCGCACGAATCTATTAATACATCTGGCAATAACACGGCAAAAGGCGCGTCGCCAATTAGCGGCAACGCACACAACACAGCGTGGCCCAGACCTTTGGCCTCACCTTGCCGCACATGCATAATAGTAACGTCTTTCGGGCAAATAGCCTGTACTTCTTCCAATAGCTGGCGCTTTACGCGTTTTTCCAGCATCGACTCCAGTTCGAAACTTTTGTCAAAGTGGTTCTCTATTGAATTTTTAGACGAGTGCGTAACCAACACTATCTGTTTTATGCCTGCAGCGATACATTCATTCACTACATATTGGATCAGGGGTTTATCCGCCACCGGCAGCATTTCTTTTGGAATAGCTTTGGTAGCCGGTAACATCCTGGTTCCAAGCCCGGCTACAGGTATAACCGCTTTTAGCACTTTCATCAAAACTCCATGTTTATATTTGCTGTAGCTTAATCACTGGCTCAGTCGCTGCCAAATAAGTCGCGGGTGTAAACCTTTTCTGCAACGTCTGCCAACGCATCACTACGGCGGTTGGCAATAATTACATCTGAAATTTGTTTAAACTCGGCCAGATCTTTTATCACTCTTGAATGATAAAACTCATCCTGCTTGAGTTCAGGCTCGTACACAACTACTTCAATACCACGCGCTTTAATGCGCTTCATAATGCCCTGAATCGCCGACGCCCGAAAATTGTCCGAGCCAGATTTCATCACCAGCCGGTAAACGCCGACAATCTTCGGGTTACGCTTTAATACCGATTCGGCAATAAAGTCTTTACGGGTGCGGTTGGCATCTACAATCGCCTGAATAATATTGTTTGGCACATCCTGATAATTTGCCAGTAACTGTTTTGTATCTTTGGGCAGACAATAGCCACCATAGCCAAAACTCGGGTTATTGTAATGATTGCCTATGCGTGGGTCTAACCCTACCCCTTCGATGATTTGACGCGAGTTTAAACCATGGCTTTCAGCATAGCTGTCCAGTTCGTTAAAATAGGCTACCCGTAACGCCAGATAGGTATTCGAAAACAGTTTAATTGCTTCAGCTTCAGTGCTGTCGGTAAATAGTTTCGGCACATCCTGCTTAACCGCACCTTGCTGCAACAACTGTGCAAACCTGGCAGCCCGCTCACTTTGCTCACCGACAATAATACGAGACGGATATAAGTTGTCATATAGTGCGCGGCCTTCGCGCAAAAATTCAGGCGAAAATATAATATTGTCACAGCCAAACCGTTGGCGGGCGGTATTGGTATAGCCTACCGGCACGGTGGATTTAATAACCATCACCGCAGATGCGTTAATGGCCAGCACATCGCGTATTACCGCCTCTACACTGCTGGTATTAAAGTAGTTTGTCTGCGGATCATAATCAGTTGGCGTGGCAATAATAACAAAATCAGCATCGGCATAAGCCTGTTGCTTATCTAGCGTCGCCGTAAAGTTAATGGTCTTATTTGCCAGAAACTCGGCAATTTCTTTGTCATCAATCGGAGACTGCTTTTCATTTAACAGTGCAACCTTGTGCGGCACGATATCGACCGCCACCACCTGATTGTGCTGAGCCAGCAGCATTGCATTTGACAGACCAACATAGCCTGTTCCGGCAACAGCAATTTTCAACCCTGACATAAGCGTCCTTTTGGTGACAACCTGCTTGGCTGGTTGTTTCTAAAATAAATAAAATTAGCTGGCTATAATAGCATTAATACCCTGCTGCAAAAAAGCCTTCTGCAGTGCCTGCTTAGCAGGTACATCGCCGTGTACTATCCGTACCAGCTGTGGTTTTATTTTCATGCCGGTGACAAAGCGTAGCAACCCCTTTTTATCAGCATGAGCTGAATAGCCACTTAACGTAAGAATTTCAGCGTTAATGTGGATACGCTCACCGTCTATTTCTACATAGCCTCCTTTGGGGCCATAGTGCTGAATAGCGGCACCCAGCGTGCCGCGAGCCTGATAACCAACGAACACGACCTGATGCGCTTTATCTGGCAGCAGCGCACGCAGATAATTAACCACTCTGCCGCCCTCACACATGCCACTGGCCGCGATTACGATAGCCGGTTGCCTGGTGCGGGCCAAAAACTGCACCAGCTCTGTATGCTGGGCGTGGCTGTCGATGGTATGCAATTGCGCAAAGCTTAACGGATGGCGGCCTTGCTGCAATCGGCGTCGGGCTTCGTTGTCCCAGCATGCTTTTAACTGCGTATAAGCCTCGGTGAAACGCGCTGCCAGCGGAGAGTCAACAATAATTTGCAACTCATCCCAGGCCAGCTGTTGATGAATTTTATGGCCACGTAGCCGGTGAATTATGGCTTCCAGTTCATACAACAGCTCCTGGGTGCGGCCAATGCTAAAGGCTGGAAATACTACGGTGCCATTGTCGTGCAATGCATGCAGTAATGTGCGTTCCAGCTGCTGAATTCTATGACGTCGATCACCATGCTCCCTGTCACCGTAGGTACTTTCAATTACGACAACATCAGCCTGATAAGGCGGCTTAGGTGCAGGCAGCAAGGGGGCATAGGGCGCGCCGAGGTCGCCGGAAAATACGGTTTTAAACCAGTGTTTACCGTTTGGCCGGTGGCGTATCTCGATATAGGCAGAACCCAATATATGACCGGCTGGCTTAAACTTTAGCTCGACCGGGCTATCTGCCAACGCAGGTAAGCGCTGCCAGACTGCATAATCGCAGCCAATTAACTGGCGTTTAACCCTAGATAAAAAGGCTTCTATCAGTTTTTCGTCGCGGGTTACCCCAACTTTGAGAGCATCTTCTAGCACCAGCGGCAATAACGTCGCCGAGGCTTTGGTACAAAAAATCGGGCCAGTGTAACCGGCTGCCAGTAGGTATGGGATGCGACCAACATGGTCAATATGCACGTGGGTAACAATCAGTGCTTTGATGTGCGCGATTGGAAAGCTTATCTGCGGCGAGCTGGCTGAGCCGGATGCAGAAAGCTCAGCCCCCTGAAACAGCCCGCAGTCAACCAACAGACCATAATCCTCTGCCAGACGATATTCATGGCACGAGCCAGTAACACCATCTACCGCACCGTGATGAATAAACTGGCTATTGCTAACTGTTTTATTGTAAGTGTCAGACATCCTGTCCTCCGGTTACTTATTCCTTTGTTACACGGTCACCACTGCCCTTGCCGATTACTGTCAGCAAAATATATTTAAAATATGCACCTATTGTCAGCTGTTTCAGCATTTTGGCGTCGGTTTCAGCCAACAGCACTGGCGTTGACATATCAATAGCATTAACCTGCGCCAGGCCGGTAATGCCGGGCCGGGCCTGCAGCACGCCACGCTGCTGACGGGCATCAATTAATTCTTGCTGGTTAAATAAGCAGGGCCTGGGACCGACCAGGCTCATTTCGCCCTTTAACACATTCCACAATTGCGGCAGCTCATCCAGTTTAGTTTTGCGTAAAAAGCCGCCAAAAGGCGTAATTGCATCGGCGCTGGCTAAATGGCTGGCAACATGCGCCGTGTCTTTTTTCATTGTGCGAAACTTTACCAGCGTAAAAGGCTGCTGATGCCGGCCAACCCGCACCTGACAAAACAACGGCGACCGTGTGTCAAACCAGCCAATAATAGTCAAAATAACCAATAGCGGAAAGCCCAGCGCCAAACCACATAGGGCAAAAATAATATCTAAAAACCGAATTAACATACTTCCTCATTAATAAAACAGCGCGTTATTCCCTGCTGCACTGACACAGGTGGCGTCCAGCCTAAAGTTTGTCTGGTGTGGCTGATATCCAGCTGCAAATTACCACACAATCTGTCTATTATCGCTTGCTTGCCTGTCAGCTTCGCGGCCAGGCGCAACCAGCTTACCGGCACGGGCAGCAACCGTGGCGTTTTACCTGCCGCACGGGTTATCAGCTCAAGCAGTTGGGTGGTCGATATATCATCATCATCGCTAACCAAAAAGGTTTGGTTTGCCGCCGCCGGATGATCAATGCAGGTTACAATGACATCGATCAGGTTATCCAGCGCGATCAGGCTGCGCTTATTCTGCACCGCGCCCAACGGCAACGGCAGGTTTTTCTGCGCCAGTTTGGCCAGTTTACCAAAGTTACCCGGTGCATCGGGCCCATAAACCAGCGGTGGACGAATAATAACTAACTGCATAGCCGTTTTTGCAGCAAGTTGCTGCAAAGCAAGCTCGGCCTCAAGTTTAGACCGCGCATAGTCTTCCACCGGCGCGGGTATGTCTGCTGCGGTAAATGGCCTGGTCGTAGCAATGCCATTAACACCGATAGAGCTTAGAAAAATAAAACGTTTAACCCCGGCTGCCGCGGCTGCTTGCGCCAGCTGCACTGTTGCCTGGGTGTTTATTAACCTGAATTGTTCTAGTGGCACACCAACGGCATGCGCCTTAGCAGCAACATGCACCACCACATCACAATCAGCAAATAAATCAGTTTGTTGCGACAATGTAGTAATGTCAGTGATCATTGGCGTTTCCAGCTTGGCAGAACTGACTGGCAAAGCCTTACGTGCCGGTGCCACAACGCAAATATCTGAGCCGAGCAAACGGGTGATTAACGCAGCCCCAACAAAGCCCGTGCCACCGGTAACCAGTACTTTTTGTGTCATCAGCCAATAAATACCTTGTTATATAGCGCCGTATGTTTTTTCTTTAAAAACACAATCAACAAATACCATCCGATGTTATAGCTGGCAGAAAACACGTTACAGCCCCCTACCTGGCGTAGCACCCGCCAGTAAAACTTGAAGGCATCTTTTTTGCTGGCTGATAACGAACCTGCTCTGATACGATAAAAACCGAGGTTGTTATTCACTCCCCAGGCAAACTCAAAGCGCTTCAGTAACTCAAGCCATAGGGCGAAATCTTGCCGCTTGCGCACTAACGGCATATAAATTTTACCAAAGGGCGCAGTATCGTACATTGCCGTTAAACAGCCTATGTAATTGTGCTTCAACAATTTAGTGAAATTCACTTTGGCAGGCACATTAATTTTATCCTTTACTACGCCGCTTTCCGACATCGTAGAGTAGCCAGTAAACGAAAACCCGACATTATGTTGCTGCATAAAATCCAGCTGTTGCGCCAACTTCTGTGGCAGCCATAAATCGTCGGCGTCTAAAAAAGCCAGATAACGGCCACGCGCAGCTTCAATGGCACGGTTGCGCGAGCCGGCACCGCCTAAGTTAGATTCATTTGTCAGCAAACGGATCCGTTCATCAGATGTAAACTGCTTAACGCATGCTACGGTGGCATCGGTAGAGCAATCGTCGACAATAATAAGCTCCCAATTGGTGTAAGTCTGAGCCAGCACGCTATTAATAGACTGAGCGATAAAGTCAGCCGTGTTATATGCCGGCATAATAATGGAAACTGTTGGCGAAAAATCTGTCATCTATGTCGAACCAAATCTATCAGTTGTTTTATGCCGTTGGCACTGGTATGCAAATACAACGCTATCGCGGCCCGCCAATTGCCGGTGTTAATCAGCTGCAGACAGCGAGTAAAGCCTAAGGTTTCACCTGCCATTTTCATGCGCATTAATTCCAGCGAGTTACGCTGTGCAGCCGTTAAATGCGCCGCGTGTTTATGCAAAAACAACTGCAATGCAGCCAGCCGCTTTACCGGCGAGTTGCTAATGCGGTTTTGCTCATGGCCGGTGTGCCAAATGTACGTTGCCGCGGGTATTTTTAATGCAGGGCCAAATTGTGCTACCAGTCTTACCCAAGTGTCGTAATCCTGCATTGCCGGGAAATCGGCGTCAAACCCTTTTATGGCTTTTAGCCGGCTGGTTAACGTAAACACCTGATTAGTAAACTTGTTGTAATGCAGTAGCGTACTTAGCCCATGGCTGCCACAATCATGATTACGTACTATGCGCTTGCTGCCGGTATCTTCAGTAAGCGATGCTGAAACAAACGCATATTTACTATCAAAAGCTGCACTTAGTGTCGCCAGATGCTCAGGGGCAAACTCGTCATCATCATCCAGGCCGGTAATATATTCTGAACGGGCCATAAAGATGGCACTATTTCTGGCAACACAGGCGCCCTGCGGCGTGGGCTGGCGTATTACTTGTATTTGCGGGTGTTGCTGCTGATACAGCGCCAGCACTGCCGGTGTATCGTCAGATGAGCCATCATCCACCACGATAATCTCTGCTGCCGGTAAGGTTTGCGCCAACACAGAATTTAATGCCCGCTGCAGCATGCCACTGCGGTTATGGGTAGGGATGTAAACACAAATTGATTTCACACTAACTGGCCTCAGATAATTGGCTAAGCACGCGGTAAAAGCGTTGCTGATTAAGTGCCAGGTTGGCGTTATTGCACACCTTGTGCCGGTTGGTAGCCTGCCATTGGCTGATGCCGGCCAGTTGGTTGATACTGGTTTGCAATGCCAGCGCCACAGCTGCAGGCGTGTATTCGCCTACCCAAACGGCTGTTTCGCTATCTAACCACTCGGCATTGGCGTCAATATCAGACACTAGCGGCAACAGGCCAACATACATGGCTTCAAGTAATGACAAAGGCGTACCATCACGCTCGGGAATGGAGATAAACACATCGGCACCGCTCATTTGCTGCAACATGTCAGCCTTGGCGGTATAGCCTTTAATTACTATGCTGCGCTGCGCTGCCGGGTATCGCGTTAACACCTGCTCAATGGCTGCGGTATCGGCTGCAGCACCGCCGCCATAGACATGCAGCTCAGCAGCCACATTCGGGTTGGCCTGCGACCATAGGCAAAACGCTTCTACTATCAGCGGTATACGATAAAGCGATTGCCAGTTACGGTTAGAGACAAAGGTTAACTTTGCAGTTTGCGTTGGCGCCTTTTGCGGTAAGGTGTGGGTGTCAACACCATACTGAAATACCTCGATACAGTCGGCATCAGCACCCAGCGCAATCAGCTTTTGCTTAATATGCTCTGCGGGGGCGTTAATCCAGCTAAACCGGCGTAGCGCCTTGCGTAATAAATAACGCTTTAGCCGGCTTTTACTGTTGTAATTCAGATTAACGTCACTGCCCCACACGTTTAGCACCAGGTTTTTCTTCGGTACCAGCAAACTAAGCAGACCATAAGAGCTGAGGTAGTGAAAATTTGTTACCGTCGGGCGGTACCACCACCACAGCAGACAAAATACCGGTGCAAACAGGAAAAAATCCAACCGGCTGGCTGTCGGTTGAAAGCTAAACTTGCTAAATCCAGCGGGCAACGCTGTACCACCGTTATGCACAGTGGCAACTTTAACCTGCGCATTCAATTTAAAACTCGAATACCACGCCTGAATATGCTGGCTAACCAACGGCCCTACAATCAAAATTCTTGAAGATTTCATTAAACTTTACCTAGCCGGGTGGCTTTGCACCCTAACATCTATATGAGCACGGCTTTTAAGCAAATGGTAAAAAGAAAAAATTAATATTATTTTCATCACGCCGACACTAAAAAAAACAACCTCGCCTTTGTAGTGGTAAACGAAAGCCAGAATAATCACAAACAGATAAAAAACACCAATTTTTGCAACATGCCGACGAAGCGCGAGATAGAACGACAACAGCAATAAGAAAAATGACGAATAGACAAGTAGACTACCGGCAAAACCAAAAAACAGGAAAAAACGCATATATCCAGCATCTGTATGCATGTAATACGTGCCATCGGCATTTGTATATTTTCCCGATCCAAATAACCAG
>JBFKFH010000097.1:0-11181 GCA_041618685.1 Rheinheimera sp. | reverse complement strand
GGTTAGCGCTGCATATTGCCAGCGTTGCGCCAGTTGTAAGGTACTAACATGCTGTTCCATTAACTGTTTTTCGGCGTGGAGTTGTTCATTGCGTTCTTGCTGTCGGGCAGAGTCGAACTGCACCCTGAGCAGATTGCTTTGTTGTTCACGGGCATCTTGTTGCTGTTGCTGCTGTTGAACGACATATTGACGTAGCAGACGGTATGCCTCTGCGTAACTGCCGGTGCGCGCCAACGCTTCGGCCTGAGTATTTTGTAGCATCAGTAAGTAGCGCGGGTTCGCGTCAATATTTAAATGTTGCTGTGCTTGCTCTAATTGTTGCAGCGCTTGTTGCGGCTGCTGCAGCGCCAACAGGGTTTCGCTATAGTACATTGCTAACAGGCCGCGGTAAGTCGCAACAGAAGACATGTCGGCAGCTTGCAGATTATCCAGCTCAGTTTTTGCCTGTGCTGCGAGTTCTTTCGCTGTATCGTAGCGCTGCAGCAGGTTGTTGATCCATACCAGGTTTACCTTGGTGTAAGTGCGCCATAATGGCTCTTCCAACTGTTGGTATACCTGCATAGATTGCTCAAATAGCGCCAGGGCTTTTTCATGCTGACCCAGTTCAGCATAAGAATAGGCCTTCTCGTGCATGATCAAAGCCTGGCGAAAGGGTTCGTCTGGTGAGATAACATCCTGCTCGGCTTGCTGAATATAGCTGAGCGCGTCCTGATACAGCCCCATACGGCGGTAAGTTGCGCCAATCGACAGCACCAGGTCACTAAGATAGGGTTTATAGCCTAGGCCGCGTTGCAGCTGATAAGCCGTGACATAATGCTGCATAGCATCAGCATAGTTACCACGATAAGACGCAATATTGCCCAGTATCCCCAAGCTAATCGCTATGCTCAGAGGATTTTCACTGTCCTTGGCAGCCTGGTAGCTCAATTCAGCATTGCTTTCAGCCAGTTGCGTCTGGCCTAATTGGCTGAACAGGTAATAGCGGCAGACATAGTAATCGGCTAAAGCGGCATGGTCGTTTCGCGCTTTGGCCTGATTAAGTTTGGTGTTGCTGTAACTGATGCCGGCTTCAGGCTGATCAAAGTAGCCTAAAATACACCGCAGCCGGTCCAGCATATGGCTGCGCTCTGTATCATCTGCCGGCAGTGCCGCTTCGAGTTCGCGTAAAGCTTGTTGATAGTCAGCAACAGAAAAGAAATAACGCTCGCCGCTTTCTATCTGCTGGATCAGGGCATCAAAATGTTGCGGTGCGGCCAGTGCCGGTTTTAAACACAACAGACAAATAACACAGATAAACCGCAACACAACCATACAGAACCTCAGGTTAACTTGTTTGACAACAGCTTAGCAGCTGTTGCTAAACAAAGTAGCTAAGTATCACCAACGCGGCGCGATCAGGGCTTTTTCACCCAGTTGCCGTCCAGCAAAATGTAGTGCCCGGAACTGGTGCGTTCAAGGGCTTTTTTACCGGCCATCGCCTCGACATCCGCTACAGCAATATTATTTTGTTGCGCCAGTTTTACATATTCCGCGCGGCGGGCGTCGTTAATAAGTTTAACAATGTCACTGGTGTTAGCGTTGTTTTGCACCGCGCCCAGATAACCATTCGCTTGCTCGCCAACCAGGCCTTGCTCTTTTGCTTGCCCCAGTGCGGCCATTGCTTGTTGCAGGTTCATTGCCAGTACTGGCAGGCTTAGCGCGAACAACGCCGGCAACACCAGCAGTTTTAGTTTATTTATCATCTTCATCATAGGCTCCTTAAAATAAACCACTGTCATCGCTAAACAACTCGTCCAGCTGTTTGTCGACTTTGATATAAATTTCGTGCTGAATTTTGACATTCAGGTTGATGTTAATTGGCTCAGCTGGAAGGGCGACCTGCACCTTTGGTGTGCAGGACACCAAAAACAGCGTCAGCACCACCGTGCTTGCTAGTTGTTGGATCATGGTTTAACTCCGTTAGCGCGTTTTGCGCCTGACTGTTGCAGATGTTTTTGTACCCGTTGCTTAATTTTGTCACTGATTTGACTGCTTAACTGCAGGCTGGTGATCATTGCCGGTAAATCTTCTTCCAGATTAATATTTAAATTCACCGGCCGGCCAGCTTCCAGCGACGGATTACGCCCTTGCAGGCTTAATCCCAGTGTCAGTTTGCCTTGGGTATCATAGCTGACATTGCTTGACAGTACTGAGTAATGAAAGTCATCCAGTGCGTCAAGTACCACTTTCATACCGGCATTTCCGGCGGCCATATTTTTTGCCCCCGGCGGCCGATACTGTAATTTGCCGCCTGGGCTTTCTGCTGCGATATGACCCTGTTGTACGCTGATACCGTTGCGGGTGATCAATACCGGCACGGTACCCGAAATACGGCCATTGCCGCTAAGATCAGTAGTCGGGTGTTGCTGCAGCAGCTGACTTAAGTCTATGCGTTGTAATTGCAGCACAACTTCCTGTTCGGCTTTCGCCAGATCCAATACCGTCGGCTGTAACTGTACCTGGCCGCCCATCAGCAGTACCTGCAATTGCTCAATGGTTAATTTACCCGCTGTGACCGCACTGGCCACAGCGCTATAGTCGGCTTTGAGCCTCAGCGGGCCGGCGATAATGCCATGTTGGAGCTCGTTAATGCTGCTCTCTTGGGTGCTAACCTCAAGCCTGTCATCCTGATAGCTTAGCTGCAGAGGTGCCGTCAGCTCTTTAAACAGGCTGCGGTCATAGATCCCGCTAACACCGGATAAATTGATGCTGGCGGTAACGGCCAGGACCGGTGCCACATTTACGTGGCCGCTGCCTGTTATGCGGCCCCGGTTAAACTCCAGCAACACCGGCCAGTCGGTAAAACTGGCCTGCAGCGGGTTACCGGCTAATAAAAATATATCGTCCAGTTGCCAGCTAATTTTTTGCTGATCAGGTTGATAGCTAAGCTGGTGTGTAATGCCAAGGCTGGCACTGTTATTCAGTTTGCCATCAGCCTGCAGCTGATTGAGATTACCGGCTACTTTGCCTTGCCATTGCCAGCTCAGCGGCTTTAGCAGCGGATGCTGCAGTTGCTGTGCACTGAGGCTAAGCCCGGTGTTTAGGTTAATTGTGCTAAATGCACTGTCACCGTGAAACTTACCGGCTGCCATTGTCAGCTTAACATCGCTGGCCTGCACCTCAGGCGTGGACAACCGTCTTAAAGCGCCGCGGGTGTCTGACAGGTCCAGCTGCCAGCTGTCTGCCAGCCAGTACGCATTAAAATGACTACTAAGTTGCAGGTTTTCCAGTCTCAGTTGGTCATCTGGCTGTAGAGTTTGCTGCACGACGCTGAGCTTGCCATTTTTCAAAATAGCGCTAAATGGTGGCGTCAGGTTAACGGTAGCATCGACACTAAGATCCACCTTGCTGGCGCCTTCGGTGTTAAGCGCAATGTGCAGTGGCATAGCGGTAAGTTGGGGTTGGCTGGTACCGTCGCTGTTAAGCGCAATGCGCACTACTTTTGCTGCAATACCTTGCTGCTGCAGGCTGGCAGGCAGTTGCGGCTTATGCAGCGCCAATTTGCTGTTCAGTTGATAGTGGCTCAGCTCTCCTTTTGCCAACGCCAGCTTCGCGCTGACGCTACCTTGCAGCTGACCAATGCCTGGTATTGCCAGTGGTGCCGGCAAGTTAGCGTTAAGCTGCCAGCTGCCACTGGTATGCTGGCTGATATTGGCCAAGTCGAGCTGCTTTGCTTCAGCAATATGCCCGGCGACATCAAACTGCCAGCTACTGTCGACGCTAACTGGCGCAGTAAACTGGGCCACAGCCTCGGGTGGAAGCTGCAGCTGCCAGCGCTTTAGCTGGTCAAGCAGCCAGTCTGAGGGCGGGGCGATATCCAGCCTTAGCTCTCCGGTGGCACGCAGAACGCTGTTTAGCTCCAGAATTTGTTGCACCGATAATGTCGCGCTATCGTCCAGGCTAAGCAGAGCGTTTAACTGCGGTAAGCTGTTTATTGCCTGATATTGTGCCGACGCTGCTAATCTGACGATACCAGGGCTGTTACTGTCGTAAGCCTTTAGCTGCAGCGTCAGGTGCTGCTTGCGCTGCAGTGCAATATCCAGAAGGTAACCGCACCGGTTGTTTTCACAAGGCAGAATTACCTGTACCTGCTGCAAGGTTATATCCTCTGGTAACCAGGCGGGTACCTGCCAGTTATCCGGCAACTCAAAGGTGGCAGGGGCCGGCTCAGGTTCAGCTTTGTCAGGCCATTGCTGCAGTGTAATGTTGCCCCGCGACAAGCGGACAACCTGCAGCTGCGGGGAAAACAGCGTTGGATATTGCCAACTCAATGTTAGATCTTGCAATTGGACGTCAACTGCAGGGGTATCGAGACTAAAGCTGAGATTACTCAACTGCAGCTGATGCAGACCAAGCGACTGAATGTTAAATGTCAGGTTTTTCAGCGGC
This sequence comes from Rheinheimera sp., assembly GCA_041618685.1. Classification (GTDB taxonomy): domain Bacteria; phylum Pseudomonadota; class Gammaproteobacteria; order Enterobacterales; family Alteromonadaceae; genus Alishewanella. The sequence continues at coordinate 6,753 of JBFKFH010000097.1, read as the reverse complement.
AGGGCGGCCAGCGTTTTTTGCCAATAACCATAACCTGCAGCCACTGACAATATTATCAGCAGCAGGCCTGCAAGTAAGAGTTTGAGCCACCAGCGCATGAAGGTATCCTTTATCCGGTCAAGCTGACAGTAAGCTGAACTTACTGAATAGATTATGAATATACCAGCAGCTTGGCAGTATCACCAATTAAGCCGGCTGTAGTAGCCGGAATAAAAAAGGGCAGCCCAGGCTGCCCTTGTTCATACAAAACAGTACTATTTGCGCTGTGCTGCAGACGCATCACGCAACGCGCGGAATTCATTGCCCTCATTCCAGTTTGGCCAGATACGGCTATTTGCCAGCTCGTTACCTACCTGATAGAACAGGAATAAATCCTGTTGGGCGCCACGTAAATCCCAGTCGTCATTAAATTCGTCATTGACTTTGTGGTAGCAACATTTGGTAAATTCAGCGCGCTGGGCTTTGCCCCAGTCAGCACCGTGCTCAAAATGGTCATTGCCACCTTTGGCATACAAAATTGGTACACCTTTTTTCGACAGATTAAAGTGGTCTGAGCGATAGGCGATACCCGCTTCCGGATTATGCTCGCGCACAGCATAGCGGCCCTGTTGTTCGACGTACTTGATCAGAAGATCTTCCGCATTGTTATTGCCAAGTCCAACGATAACCATATCTTTCATCGGGCCGTAGACGTTCATCACATCCATATTTATGCCAACAACGGTTTTTTCCAGCGGGAACACCGGATTAGCGGCATACCAGGCTGAACCTAACAAACCGCGCTCCTCAGCAGTGACGGCAACAAAGACGACTGAACGTTCAGGCGTAGCCTGCTGGGTAAAGTATTCAGCCAGTGCCAGCAAGCCACCAGTGCCGGAAGCATTATCCTGAGCACCATTAAACACCTTATTGTTTGGGTTGGAAAAATCCATTCCCAGGTGATCCCAGTGCGCCATGTAAAGCACATATTCATCCGGATATTTGCTGCCTTCGATATAGCCGACAACGTTGCTGGACGTTAGCTCGCGCAGGTTGTTATTAATACTGATCGATGCAGTGGCGTTTAGCGCCATCGCTTTAAAGTCTTTTTGTAATGCTTTTTTGTGCATTGTAGCTAAATCAGTGCCGATATTGGCGAACAGTTTTTCTGCCGCCTCTGTGGTTACCCAGCCTTCAACTTTCGCCAGATCGGCATTTTTATTTTCATTAATTAAATCAAATTTGATTGGCGAGCCGTGTGCCACCACCCCCCAGCCATAACTGGCCGCATCGGTTTCATGGATGATCAGCGCCATAGCGGCACCCTGACGGGCGGCTTCTTCATACTTGTAGGTCCAGCGGCCGTAGTAAGTCATAGCATTACCGTTAAACAGCGCCGGGTCCTGGGTGGCAAAGCCCGGGTCATTAACAAACATCACTACTGTTTTGCCTTTGACATCCAGGCCTTCGTAGTCATTCCAGTTATATTCCGGTGCCACTATGCCGTAGCCCACAAATACCATTTCGCTGTTGGTAACTTCAACCTGCTCGGTAACCTGTTTGGTCCAAGCTGTCATGTCATCGCGGTAATTAAATTGTGCGGGCAATTTATCGCCCTTGAGTGACATGGCTGACACCTGTTTAGGATCAATTTGTACCAGTGCTACCGGCTGCTTGTAGCTGTCGCCATCAATCGGCTTTAAGCCAATGCGGCGAAAGTTGTCTTCCAGATAAGCAACTGTTAATTCTTCGCCCTTAGTGGCGGGGGCCCGGCCCTGAAATTCGTCCGAAGACAACGTCTTAATATATTCGCCTAAACGCGGATTAACGTTCGTCAGCTTTAACTCAGCTGATTTACTAACTGCTGCCGGTGCTTCGGCTGTTTTTATCTCTGCTGGTTGCTCAGAACACGCACTGAGTAAAGCACCCGCTGCCAGCAGGCTGGCACAGGCGGTAAACCGGGAAAAGGTTGTCATAATCACTCCGTATTTTTTCTAGTTATCTGATGCCGCTGTGGCGGTATCCGGTGTAAACGCCGTTTATATTAACGCAATGGTGTGCTGGCAACCAGCTAACTGGTCGCCATTACAAGGCTATTAGTCTTTATAACCCCACGGCGCCGGCGGTGGGGTAACTGGCGTCGTCAGGTCAAAGTCTACCCGGAACTCACGCCCTTCACGAATCATGCGATAGGTGAAAACCGTAGGATAAATATACATTTGCCAGATATTGCTGTTGGACTGTGGGTTGCCCAGACGGGCGAATAGCTCTTTTGAGTATTGATCGGCCGGGAAGCTTTGCACGGTCGGCCAACCGGCGTCGAGCGTGTGTCCACCGTACATGGTTGATACCGCATAACTGCCGTCTTTATGGCGGTGATCATGCTTTAAACTCAGACCAGAGCCAGTCTTGGTAATAATCCAGGTACGGGAATGATCGTTGCCAACATGGAACGGGATCTGTAATTGATGGTCTGTACAGTTACGCACATGCATAATTAATGCGCCGTCAAAGCCACCACTTTCCGGCGTATCAATTACCACTTTTCCAGCGAAGGCTTTGCCGCAGTGAGCACGCAGGTTGTCAAAGTAGGCGTCATGGCTGGCGATGGACACTATCGGTGCATCGAGTGTGATGTCAGATAGCGCTGAAGTCGAAAACATCAACGTAAAAGCAGTTGTAAGCATAGCCTTGTGCATATAATTCTCCTTTAAACACAGCCGGACTATAACCGTAGTACGTAATAGCTGCAAACCAGTGTTACGCTATGTCTGATACATACAGGAGCAACATTCGATGCAAAATGAAATAGACGGTAAGTTTTTATTAACTGTGTTTAGTAAAATAGAAAAAAATGGCCAGCCAACTTCAAATGAACTTGGCGCTGGTTTTGAGCTGGACGGCATAACCGTTAACTCAGGCTTTGATGGCTACGAGGTTTATTTTAGCAATGGCACAGTGCAGCTTACGCTGGGGTTTCACAATAAATGGCACAGCGATGCTAAATCAGCCACTGAAATGGATGATTTTGTCGCTCAGCTGAAAAAAATTAACCGTAATTACTGAAATATTTAGCCTTTGCTAAGGAATTGTTCAGTTTAAACCGCTAACATAGCGCTCTATCTAAGCGCTGGCAAAAATATTGCTGCGAAGCTGAGCGAAATAACACCTGTTTAGACGGCTAAAAGGCTATTGCTTGAAGCGATAAAACAAGGTAAGGTGTCGTCCGTCAATCATATCTGATAGACCAGAAGAGGCGCGTTAGCCAGGTAGTTCAGGATAGATGTCTATACATCGTAGCCTGAATAAGGGGGACTAACGCCGAGGGAAACACAAATATAGAGTTGTGTTTCCCGGTCGTTAAGGCTGAATCCTTGCGACTGTCACCTGAATTTCGGTGGAGAGCTTCTGGCCTTTGTTAATTACAGAAGCGGTCTGTTTCATTCACGTTTTGCTGTTAGCAAATGCCATGCTCTGCTTATTATGTTTTATAAGGAGAGATCCCCTTGTCAAAGCTTATAGTTGCAAAGTTCGGCGGCACCAGTGTGGCCGATTTCGACGCCATGTCGCGTTGTGCTGACATTATTCTGGCAGAGCCTGCCATTCGGCTAGTTGTGGTCAGCGCCAGTTCCGGCGTGACAAATTTACTGGTCGATATTACCAAACATACTGATATCACTCAGCGTTATGCCTGCTATCAGGGTATTGAAAGCATTACCCTGGCCGTAGTCAATCGCTTGCAGCAACCAGGCGCTGTGGCACAGGATATCGACGATTTGCTGTTGGCACTCAAAGCACTAATTGAAAATAAAGGTGCGGTATACAGCGCCGCGCACAAAGACGAAATACAATCTTTTGGCGAGCGGTTAAGCTCGGTATTGTTTGCTCAGGTATTGCGTGAGCGCGGTGCGGCTGGGTTATGTTTTGATGCCCGCCGTGTCATGCGAACCGATAGCCGTTTTGGCAAAGGTGAACCACAGATAGCAGTGATAAGCCAACTATGCCAGCTGCATTTGCAGCCACTACTGGCAGACAATGTTGTTGTGACCCAAGGGTTTATTGGTGCTGATGACATTGGGCAAACCACGACATTGGGCCGCGGCGGCTCTGACTATAGCGCAGCCTTATTAGGGGAGGCGATAGCTGCTACCGTGGTGCAAATATGGACCGATGTAGTAGGTATTTTTACGACTGATCCGCGTCTTACCGAGCAGGCGCGCTGTATTAAAGAAATCAGCTTTGACGAAGCCGCTGAAATGGCAACATTTGGCGCCAAAGTGCTGCATCCTGCGACTTTACTGCCGGCGATGCGACGCAATATCGGTGTTTTTGTCGGCTCTAGCCGCGAGCCACAAGCTGGTGGCACCTGGATTGCAAAAGATGTAAAAGACCGGCCCGCCTATCGCGCGATAGCACTGCGTAAATCGCAGACATTAATTACGTTAAAAAGTCCGGCTATGTTGCATGCGGCAGGTTTTCTAACCCGGGTGTTTGATATTTTAAGCCGGCATCAAATCTCGGTAGATTTGGTCACGACATCAGAGATCAGTGTTGCATTGACGCTGGACGAAGGCGGCATGACCAGTGCTTTTAGTGCATCGGTTGAACCGGCCCTGACGGAGCTGCGTAGCTTTTGTGACGTGTCCGTCGAGCAAGGCTTAAGTTTAGTGGCAGTTATTGGTAACCACTTACACAGCAGTAAGGGTATTACCGGTGATTTATTTAACACATTAGAGCGCATTAACATGCGGCTGATTTGCCATGGTGCATCCAAGCATAACCTGTGTTTTTTAGTGCAGGATGCTGACGCGCCGGGGGTAGTAAAACAGCTGCACCAGAACTTATTCAGCCAGGCCTGATAGGTTGAAAGAAAAGCCCTGCTTATCGGGGCTTTTTCATGCAAGAAACAAGCAGGCAACTATTCGTATGGTAGCGGGTCGGTCGTGTTGTTCAGCGTAAATGCTTCTAAGCGTTCCTGACACGAACCACATTTACCGCAGGCTTTATCACGGCCGTTATAGCAGGTCCAGGTTTTGCTGTAATCCAAACCCATTTGCAAACCGTCAGCCAGAATGTCGATTTTTGTCTGGCTCAGATAGGGGCTGATAATATCAACCGGTTCATAGTTGGCAATCTGGCAAACATCATGCATTTTTTGCACGAACTCCGGCCGGCAATCGGGGTATATAAAATGGTCGCCTGAATGGGCGCCGTAATACACCTGCGACGCGCCAAGTGACACCGCATAACCGACGGCGAGAGACAGCAGTATCATATTACGGTTTGGCACTATCGTAGATTTCATATTGTCGGCGGCGTAGTGGCCTTCCGGTATATCAATATTGTCGGTTAGTGACGAGCCGGCGAGCAGTTGGTTAATAGCTGATATATCAACAATTTTATGTTTAATACCCAGTTCCTGACACACCTGCGCCGCGCATTGTAACTCTTTCACATGGCGCTGACCGTAGTTAAACGACAGAGCATATACATCGTGGCCTGCCTGAATCGCTTTATGTAATACGGTGAATGAATCCATTCCTCCGGAGTAAATCACTACAACTTTGTTCGGCATAGCAGGCTCTCTCTTGTATAATACAGCGTAATTTTTCGCAACCGTCACCGGCACCGTTACCGGGGGCGCGCATTGTACAGTAATTCAGTTAACGGCTAAAGGGCTAAGCACAGAGTGTATAAAGTTAACGAGGTTTTCGAAACGATACAGGGTGAGGGCAGTTTTACTGGTGCTGCAGCTATTTTTATTCGGTTGCAGGGCTGTCCGGTAGGCTGCAGCTGGTGTGATACGAAGCATACCTGGCAAGTTAACGCTAATTTACGCCAGCCACTGGGCGATATTGTCATTAAACAGGCAGAAACTGAGCATTGGGCTGATGTATCGGCTGCCGAGTTATTAGCACTGTTTGTGAACGAAGGCTATCAGGCACGCCATGTGGTCATCACCGGTGGCGAGCCTTGTATGTATGATTTAAACCCACTGTGTCAGTTGTTACATCAAAATGGTTACAGTACCCAGATTGAAACCAGCGGTACTTTTGCCGTGCAGGCACCTGCGCAAACCTGGGTTACTGTGTCGCCTAAAGTGAACATGGCGGGGGGCTATAAGGTACTGCAAAGTGCGCTGGACCGCGCCAATGAAATTAAACATCCGGTTGCGATGGAAAAACACATCGATGAGTTGTTGCAGTTATTACAACAGACAAATACGCAAGAAAAGCTGATCTACCTGCAGCCCATTAGCCAGCAACGCCGGGCCACCGAGCTTGCTATTGCGATGTGTAAAAAGCATAACTGGCGTTTGAGTGTGCAGGTTCACAAATATATCGGTATCAGTTAGGTTTAACCGAATACATAACGATTGTGCAGGCTCAGCTTTGTTGCGACAGCCAAGATTGCAAACTGTCGAGACAGGGCAGAGGGCTGGACTGCAAAGCCAGATGTTGTTTTAGCGCCGGTTGCATCGGTAGTAGCTCTAAGTAGCGTGATGCCAGCCAGGCGGCATCCTGATATTGCGGTTCAGCATAAAGTGCCTGCAGTGCCGGATACTTGCGCAACATGTTTTGCAGCTGTGTAACGAGAGGCTGGTATTCCGCCGGTAACTTAACCGCGGGCCAATGTTGCAGTGGCTCTGCGTGTGCAACCTGCAAGGTGTCAGTTTCCTGCCAACGCTGTACAAGCTGAACTTTCTCGACGCCTGCGATAGTTATGCCCAGCAATCCATCTTGTAGTTGCTCAAAGTCGTCAATGCGTACCCGG
>JBFKFH010000096.1:0-11209 GCA_041618685.1 Rheinheimera sp. | reverse complement strand
CTTGACCTTTTTTCCACTCTCGGCGGCCAGCCCCGGCTGGGCATCCAGCCACACCGGCAGTTCGGTGAATGTCTTGATCTCTGGATTGATGGCGCCCCTGAAAGTTCCGATCGCCACTTCGTAATCGTTGCGGGTATCTATCAGCACGGTTTCCGGATCAGAAATAAGTTGATTCCAATCGTCACCTTTGACGTAAGTACCAACGATATGCGCCGGATCGATACCCTCAACACCCATGGTAACGATTTCTGTCTTCAACTTTACTTTGGTACGATAGAATGCCAGCTCTGTGGACAACGACTCTTTGTAACTCATGCCGTGAAAGCGACCGTCATTTTCCAGCCAGTTTTTTACGGCATCAACACCTTCGCGCAAACCGCAAATGGTGCCATTTATACCCTCTTCGGCCAGCAACAAAGTACCTTTGACTTTATTCGCCACCATGGTGTCGTATAAGGCGTCACGCAAGGCGACATAATCAGGTAACCGGACAAACTTATATAATGCAGCAACAACGTACATAACTAACCTCTTGCAGGGCCGGACCGTAAATCCGGAGCAATATTAAAAAACGGGCGTATTATAACGTTAGTCGCGATGATAGCAATAAAGAGCACAGCCTTAATGGGGCTGCTGTATTAATGCATCAAGATTAAGCTGCAGCAGGTGTTCGCCGTCAGTGATGGATAACAGCGGGTCGTCACGCCAGACGCTGAGTTTCATATGACTTTTCAGCATCAAACAAAACTCCGCTAATTGGGTTGAACTTAACGTGAAAATCCGTTGATTTAATGGGTGATCCTGCTGATGTGCTCTATCCGTTTCCTGCTCATCCAACACTAGCAATAACTCATCTGCCTGATGCGAGGCCCGCAGTAGACGTTTTGATGACACCAGCTGCAACTGGCACCATAACTGAAAATGTTGCTGATCATCTTTGATATAAAGATCGGGCAATTTGCCGTCTGATTCGTCCTTGGCAAAACTCGGATGTAGCTCATATAAACTGAGATAGGCCAGCATTCGCTTAGCGAAATGTTCCGCACTTTCGCCTTGCCAGGGTGAAACATAATGCCTCTGCTGCTGGTATGCATGGCTGGCATCACAACTGTACTGCACGTCCAGCCGAATTACCTTACTGGCCATTTGCATGGTGCTATCCTCGTTTTGCTGCGCCCTGCCCAGCGTGAGCAGAGTTTAGCTGTTAATACTGTTTACTACCAAATGCATAGCCAGTGCCAACAATAACAGCCCCATTACACGATCAAACCAGTAGCCTTTCAAAAGTAAAAAACCTCTTACTTTTGTGTGAGTTAATATCACTGATAACATACAAAACCAGGCGGCGGTTGCAACTGACATGTAGACACCGTAAATAATTTTGTAAAAAAGTGGCGTAACCGGCGAAATAATGACGGCAAACAGCGATAAAAAGAATAGGGTCGCCTTAGGGTTTAAACCATTGGTAATAAAGCCGGCAATAAAGGCTTTTCGCGCCGAAAGAGCAGTAACCTCATGGTTAGCAGTAATGGTCTGTTCCGGCTGCTGAGGCGCTTTACTTCTGATTGCCTGTACGCCGATATAAGCCAAGTAAAACGCCGCAGCCAGGCTAAGTGCTTTAAACAACCAGGGGGTAGTTTGAATTAATACTGCAATCCCCACCAGTGACCAGGTGACATGCAGCAAAATAGCAATGCCAATGCCGATGCTTGCGGCTAACGCCTGCTTTCTGCCAAATCGTACTGCATAGCGCAACACGATTGCAAAATCTGGTCCCGGGCTGGCAACTGCCATCAGGTGCACTACCGCAATTAATAAAAACTCTGGCCAAAAACTCATTAAAGACATCACCTGTTGAGCAAAACAATCATTCTAATAATTTCAACAGCCGTTATACCAGTGATTCATCGCAAGTAATGCCAAATTTATCTTAACCGGTTGTGGCATTCGATAATCCGTGTATTATGTTATAGTATAACATATCACTGATAGTGAGGATTCTTATGCCTGCTTTTCGCTCAATATACCGCTTTAGTCTGATTGCGACTGTTGTTAATTTAACGTTTTGTGTCCAGGCTCAGGAGCAAAGCGTCCGCTATAGTGGCACGGTAACTGATGGCAGTGGTAATCCGCTGAATCATGCCCGGGTGCATATTCACGGCAGGCAGCAATATATCTATGCTGATGCGCAAGGCCGCTTTAGTATTAGCGCACCTGCTAATGCAGAGTTGCATGTTTCAGCCAAAGGTTATGGTGACACTTTCGTCAGCCTGACACCTGAACAACAAAACCTGCTTATTCAGTTGCTACCAAGCGGTGTTGAACGCATTGTAATATCAGCATCAGGCATTCATAAAAACAATTTGGACATGGCAACGCCGATTTCAGTCTTAACAGGTGAAGAACTGAGCCGCCGTACCGAACCAACCATCGGCGAAACATTGAAAAATGAGCCGGGCGTTCATGCAAATTACTATGGCCCTGTAGCGTCCAGCCCTATTATACGTGGCCTGGATGGCCCCAGAGTTAAAGTATTAAGTAATGGTTTAGATACCGGTGATGTGTCTCGTGTCGGCCCTGATCACACCATAAGTGCCGATGCGATAACCGCTGAGCAAATCGAGGTTATGCGAGGCCCGGCCACATTGCTCTACGGTAGTGGTGCAATTGGCGGCGTGGTAAACGTGGTTGATAATCGAATTCCGCGTCAACTGCGTGATGAAACCGAAACTAAAATTGAAGCGCGTTACAGTGATGTGTCCTCAGAGCAAACCCTGGCGGTAAATCATGAAGGCAGCCAAGGCCATATTGCCTGGCATTTCGATGGTTATGACCGCGATACATCTGATTATGCCGTTCCCCGCTTTATCAATGATGAAGGTGAAGTGAATACCGTACTGGCTAACTCCTGGCTCAACAGCCGTGCAATCAATGCCGGCCTTAGCTATATCAATGATAATGGGTTGCTTGGTCTTAGTATCGGCCGGCTGGAATCTGATTACGGTATCCCGGGACATCATGATGAAGAAGCAATCGTGCTGACGGCAGAGCCAGAAGAAGCCGTATTCGCCCAATTAAGGCAGAACCGTACAGCCATTTCCAGTGAATGGTATACACCATTTTCTGGCATTGAAACCCTTATGTTACAGGCGGCGTATACAGATTATCAGCATCAGGAAATCGAAGATGGCAATGTAGGAACAACCTTTAAAAACCAGGCTGTTGAAACTCGTCTCAGTGTCGAACATCTACCAATAGCAGGTTGGCACGGCTTGGCCGGTTATCATCTGCAACTGGCTGACTACCAGGCGATTGGCGAAGAAGCGTTTACACCAGACAGCAAAACAACATCTCATGCCATTTTCACCTTAGAAGAAAAGCAATTTGATACAATCACTGTGCAGCTGGGCGCCCGCCTGGAATACAGCTCGATGGACGCCGGCAACATTAAACTTGATGGGTTACCGCCGTTTGACGTTGTAAAAAACTTTACGTCAACCAGCGCCTCTGCCGGAGCAGTGTGGGAATTTATACCTGGTTTTTCCTGGGCATTGGCATACAGCCGCTCTGAGCGCGCGCCCAGCGCCGCCGAGCTGTATTCGAATGGCGCGCACATTGCGACCAGCAGTTACGAGGTAGGACTGCTGTATCAGCTGACCGATGACGGCGATATCACGTTTGCAGACGGTAATATCAAAAAAGAAACTGCCAACAATCTTGATCTGACCTTTCGTCGTTTCAGCGGTGATTTAACCTTTACCTATAATTTTTTCTACAACAAAGTGCATAATTATCTTTATCAGGCCGATCTGGGGTTGACGCTGGAAGATTTAACACATGAGCATGCTGATTTAACTGACAACGATGCGCACTTTACAGATAACGCTGTACCGGTATATCAGTATCAGCAACACGATGCGACCTTATACGGCATAGAATTTGAAGCAAAATATCAGTTGGATAATGCACAATCACTGCAAGTGTTTGCCGACATGGTCAGAGCGAAACTTGATAATGCCGGTTATCTACCACGTATTCCGCCGGTTAAGACCGGGTTAAATTATCAGTACCAGGCTATACGGTGGTCTGCAGATATTGGCGTAACGCGTTACGCTAATCAGCATAAGGTTGCCGCCAATGAAAGCTCAACCAACGGATATACGCTGTTAGATGCCAATATTAATTATGATTTCCGTTTATCTGACATAGATCTGACAGCTTTTGTCCGTGCCACCAACCTAACCGATGAACTGGCCTTCGTACACAGCTCGTTTATTAAGGATGACGCACCTTTGCCTGGCAGAGCAATTACGATGGGATTGCGCGCGACATTTTAAATCGGCGTAAAACGACCGTGCGCCAGCGCGGTCGTTTTGTTTATAAAAACTGATCTTTAAAGCGGCCCCACTGGTAATATGCCTGCTGTCCAAGCCGCCTGAATGCGGGCAGCGGAAATGCCTGCAATCTGCTTTGGTAAATCGGTAAATCAGGCAGCGGCTCACCGGTGGCTAGCTCAGCCAGGCGAACACCGGCCAGGGTGCTGAACGACACGCCACTCCCACAATAGCCTGCAGCGTAAAATATCCCGCTCTCTGCCTCACAAACCCGCGGTAAATCATCATAGGACACCGCAACCCATCCGTTCCAGTGATAGTCGCAGCGCAAACTGCCAAGCATAGGGAAGCAACTCTTTAACGCTGCCAGCAAACGCGCGGGGTATATCGGATTGTCAGCATCTTTACCGTATACCGCGCTACGCCCACCAAATAACAAACGATTATCCGGTAACTTTCGATAGTAATATTTTAGCGCACGCGTATCCATCACCAGTTGGGTATGATTAAGACCACTTGCTGCTAACTGCTCAGCAGATAACGGTTCAGTCACGATTACACTGCTTAATACCGGCAGACAAGCTTTATTCAAACTGGGGTAGAAGCCTTTTGCGGTATAACCGTTAGTGGCAAAAATCAGTTGCTTACAGCTTACTGTCGCGTTAGGCGTCCGCACAATAAAACCGGCGTTTTTCTGCCGTGACCAATGTAAAACCGGCGAACCAGTATAAAGTTTTGCGCCACTTTGCTGTGCCAGACTGGCATACCCCTGAGCCAGCGCTAACGGATTCACCCCAAAGCAATCTGGAAACCTGATAGCACCAAATGCCTGCGTATTTTGCATGTAGTCGCTTTTTAACTGCTGTGGCGACAGATATTGCACGTTATAACCAAACTGACGCTGCAAAAATTCTGCCTGCGCGGGGAGTTCAGCGCCTAATGACGGCTTATGAGCGATTTTCAGGTAACCCGGCGCCTGTGCTTCACAGGCAATATTACCCGCTACAATCATCTGTTCAACCTGTGCTACGGCCGCGCCATATTCTTGATGAAACAAACGGGCACGGTCCAGGCCGAACTTTTGGCTTAACTGCGCCAGCCCGAGCCTGCCGGTACCACGCAAAACAAAGCCGGCGTTGCGGCCACTACAGCCCCAGCCTGCCTTATTCGCTTCCAATACCGTCACATCACGGGAAAAACGCTGTGCCAGCTGATAAGCACAGCTTAATCCGGTATAACCGGCACCAACAATAACTACATCGGTCTGCAGATCATGCGCTAACACATCAGTGTCTGCACCGTGCGGGGTGTGTTCAGCCCAATAAGATGCTGGGTACGGCGCGCTCTGCCCTATTTCCCGATTAACCAGTGGATCATACATAGCCAGTTTTCGCCTTATGCTTGAGTAAACGACAGTACCATTTCAGCGGCACTACAACGACATAAGCTGCCGCACAGTGGGCAATCATAACCGACAGTTTCCGATAAGTGCCGCCAGCGATCCGGATGAATCTTCACTAACTTAGCACCGGCATGCGTAAAATAGCGTTGCGCCGCATTGCCCGGACTCTCCCGCCAGATATGTGCCAAACCGGCGGCGGCCCCTTGTTGCGTTAATGCAGCAACTGATTTTTGCAGCAGCGCCGATGCAACGCCTTTGCCTCGTTGCTCCGGGCATACCCCAACAGACTTAAAATACGCCATCCTGTTTGCCGCAACCGGCCACAGTGATTCACTACACCACGCATCTGTTTGCCATTGGCCGGCCGCAAAGCTCAAGCGGTAACCAATGACCTGCTGCGCTTCAACAGCGACAAAACTGGCATTAATACCCTGCTTCACGCCCTGGCGCTGCATCTGCTTAAGTGCGGTTAAATCAAGGTAGTTATTGCCGTGTATCTGATTTGCCAGCGTAATAACGTCCGCAAAGTATTCTGAGGTAAGTTCGACGATCTGCACGTTGCCACCCGTATAGTGAGAATACTGCTGTTATAAAACAGACCGGGTCTTAGCTGCAATGCCTTTTTGCTGATATCGCTTTGCATAATCTTGTTATTAAAAGTTGTAATAACAAGAATATGCGATAGACAACAGCGACGTTATCCAATATGGTTAATAGGGCGCAAAAACAAAAATATAAGCGTCAGGTTAAAACAAAAATAATCCAGGAAAAGAGCTATGAAAAATCATAATAAGTACCATCCGGTTGCTCGTGCCGTTAAATTCGGCCTGGCCGCTTCGTTATCGTTTGGCATTAATGCAGTAGCCATTGCTCAGGAAGAAACACCTGATACCGCCAAAAAAGAGCAAGCCGTTGAAAAAATTGCGGTAGTCGGTACCCGCTCAGCACCTCGTTCCATCGGCGATTCGCCGGTTCCTATCGACATCATCGGTGGTGAAGAATTAAACAAAAACGGTAACAGTGACATGCTGAACTTGATCAGCACCACGGTGCCGTCACTCAACGTACATGCCCAGCCAATTAGTGATGCGGCAACGTTGATCCGCCCGATTAACTTACGTGGCTTATCATCAGATAGTACCTTAGTGCTGTTGAACGGCAAACGTCGTCACCGCGCTTCTGTTATCTCATTTTTAGGCGGTGGTATTAACGACGGCGCGCAAGGGCCGGATCTGTCGGTAATACCAGGCATCGCGATGAAACAGGTAGAGATCCTGCGTGACGGCGCCGCCGCACAATATGGTTCTGACGCAATAGCGGGTGTGGTTAACTTTGTGCTCAAAGATGCTGCCGAAGGCGGCACTATCGAAATTAAGCAAGGCGAATATTATGCCGGCGATGGCACAACAACTGAGGTTGCAGCCAATGTCGGTATGCCGCTGACCAAAGACGGCTTTATGAACGTCAGCATGCAGTACAAGAACGTCGACGCAACCAGTCGCAGTGTGCAGCGTGGTGATGCTCAAGGTTTGATTGATGGCGGTAATACTTTCGTTGCGACACCGGCCCAGATATGGGGCTCGCCTGAAATTAATGACGACATTACTATTTTCGCTAATGCAGGACTGGATCTGGACAATGGCGGTCAGGCCTATATGTTCGGTAACTATTCTGAGCGTGATGTTCGTGGTGGCTTTTACTTCCGTAACCCGCACAACCGTGGCGGCGTATTTTCCAATGACGGTGGTCAAACGTTAGAAGTGGTTGATACAACAGGCGCTGGTGGCTGTAATAACGTTGCAATCAGCGGTTTAAATCATCAGCAAATCACCAATGCAGTAAATGCGCTGCCAGACAACTGCTTTACTTTCTTCCAGATGTTCCCGGGTGGTTTTACACCTAATTTCGGTGGCAACATTGTTGATACTTCACTTGCTATGGGTACCAAAGGCCAGTTTAAAGATGGCTTTATGGACGGCATTCTGTACGACTTTAGTGGTGTCGTTGGCCGCAGTGAATCCACCTTCCAGTTATTTAACTCAGTTAACGCATCGTTAGGCCCAGATACGCCTACCGATTTTGACGCGGGTAAATATATCCAGCTGGAAAAAACGTTTACAGCCGACTTTGTCAAATATATACCAGCAGGCTTATATGAAGATTTAACGGTCGCTTTCGGTGCACAGTGGACAGAAGAGAGTTTTGAAATTGTTGCCGGTGAACAAGCGTCTTGGGAAGTTGGCCCTTATGTTGATCAGCTAAGCAATGGCTCGAACGGTTTCCCAGGCTTCCAGCCACAAACTGCTGGCACTTCTACGCGTCGTAACTACGCCGCTTATATCGATGTTGAGGCTGAGTTTACTGATAAATTGCTCGGCGCACTGGCAGTGCGGTTTGAAGACTATGATTCATTTGGCACTACCACAAACTACAAACTGACCGGCCAGTATCGTTTAACTGATGATTGGGCATTGCGTGCATCAACCAGCACCGGTTTCCGTGCACCAACAGTTGGTCAGGCAAACGTCAGTAACGTACGTACTGAGCTGAATCAAGGCGTACTGGTTGATGTCGGTGTTTTACCACCAACTAACCCGGTTGCCATTTTAAAAGGCGCTACGGAGCTGACGCCTGAAGAGTCAACCAGCTATGCCTTTGGTGTGGTGTATACCGGCTACGATTTCTTTATCACCGCCGATTACTACCGCATTGATGTTGACGATCGCATAAGCCAGTCTACGGCTTTTGAGGTTACACCAGAAGACATCGCAGCGTTAAAAGCAGCCGGTGTACGCGGTATTGATTCATTAACCAGTATTACCTATCTGACTAACGACTTTGACACCCGCACCCAGGGTATCGATATTGTGGCGAACTACTCTACTGATCTGTTGAACGGCCGTAGCAGCTTTGCACTGGCGTACAACTGGAACGATACTGAAGTCACTCGCTTCACTGAGATTACCGGTGCGTTCCGTGTATCGCGTTTAGAAGACGACCTGCCAAATCATCGCGCTACCTTTACCTGGACCCAAAGCTGGGATGACGTGTCTATGTTCCTGCGTACTAACTACTATGGTAGCTACCAGGGCGTGCATGCTGATGATGAAGGGCTGACAGTTGATGCAGACTGGAAGGTCACACTTGACGCTGAAGTAAGCTATTACATTAATGACAGCTTTATCGTTTCAGCTGGTGCTCAGAACCTGCTAGACAATGACGCTGAAAAGTTACCAGCCGAATTAAGCACGATTCTGGGCGGTAAGTACTATGAAACATCACCTATGGGTATCAACGGTGGTTACTGGTACCTAAAAGGGACTTATAAGTTCTGATAAATCTCATCTGACTCTTTCAACATGAAAGAGCGATAAAAAATCCGCCGTTAAGGCGGATTTTTTTATTCAGGCTGTTTTTATAGCGCCGCGAGTAACGCCTGCAATGGGTGACGGGGTTTCTCTCCTACCAACCGCTTTACCTGACTGCGACATGAAAATCCGGTAACCAGGATTGAATCGGGGCCACACTTCTCAACAGGTGCACGCCAGCTCATATCGAACAACGCTTTGCTGTTTGTCTGGTTTTGCGCTTCATGACCATAGGTACCCGCCATCCCACAACAGCCAACACTTACCGGCGTTAAGCCCAACCCCGCGCTGGCAAAAATCTGTTGCCAGGCTTGTTCAGTTGCGGGTAATGCAGTTTTCTCAGTACAGTGTGCAAGCAATGCATAATCTACCCGCTGCAGCGCCTGTGGCAGCGTTTGCTTTACTAACCATTCATGCAGCAACTCTACTTTAAAATTACCGCGTTTCTCACCGAGCATTTTGTTGTACTCATCACGGTACACCAATACCAGCGACGCATCTAACCCCAGCATTGGTAAACCTAAGGCGTGAAGTTGATTGAAAAATTGTGCAGCATTAGCAGCAGTATTGGCAAAGTCACGTAAAAAGCCTTTGACATGCTGCGGCTTACCATTGGGCAAAAATGGTAATAGTACCGGCTTAAAGCCGAGTGTTTCCAACAATCTCAACGCATCAGCAACCAGTTCAGCTTCATAAAAACTGGTAAACGGGTCTTGCACAAGCAGTACTGTTTTCGCCTTTTCAGCTGCATTGAGTTGGCTTAGCGCGGATAAGTTAAATTGATATCGACTGTCTAATTGCTGTACTAGGGTGGGCACAGAGAGTAAAGGCGTATCAACATAACCGATGCTCTTTTCCAGCAGCTTCGCCACGACTTTACGTTGCAGTATAAAATTGACCAATCGTGACGTTTTTGCCAATAAAGGCGCTGTGCGCTCTATATTACCGACAATATAATCTTTAGCTGGTCGTAAATACCGACTGTGGTACAGTTGCAAAAAGCGGGATCGAAATGATGGCACATCTACCTTTATCGGACACTGGCCGGCACAGGCTTTACAAGCCAAACAGCCTTCCATCGCTTCCATGACCTCATGTGAAAAATCGTCTTCACCCTGCCGCTTACCGAGAGTATTTTTTATTCGCTGCCATATCTCTTTGATACTCGGTCTGTTTTGTTGTATCTGCTGTTCCAGCGCCAGCACATCAGTGCCTTGCTGCTCGGTTAGGCGTAACCATTCACGCATCAGCCCTGCCCGACCTTTGGGGCTGTGGCGCCGGTCTTTTGTAACTTTACTCGACGGACACATTGGTGAGCTTTCTTCATAGTTAAAGCACAGCCCATTACCATTGCAATTTAAACTGCTATCGAAGCTTTCTTTTACTGCAATAGGGATCTGCCGATCAAAATAAGCACGCTTAACACCATCAACCGAAACGAGTTTGTCGGCACTTTGGTAAGGGGTACAGATTTTCCCCGGGTTAACCCGGTTACGTGGGTCAAACGCCGCCTTAATCTTGCGTAGCTCGGCAAACAGCTCATCACCAAAAAAAGCCGGGCCATATTCACTGCGGTAGCCTTTTCCATGCTCGCCCCACATTAAACCACCATACTTGGCAGTAAGCGCTACTATCTGATCTGATAACGTGCGCAGTAGCTTTTCTTGTTCTGGGTCGCATAAATCCAGCGCAGGCCTGACATGCAACACGCCCGCATCCACATGACCAAACATACCGTATTGCAGGCCGTGGCTATCCAGCAGCGCACGAAACTCCATAATAAAGTCGGCCAGGTGCTCCGGAGGTACTGCAGTGTCTTCGGCGAAAGCGAGCGGCTTTTGGCTGCCTTTGATATTTCCCAATAAGCCCACTGCCTTTTTACGCATTGCGTAAATATGCCCAATTGCAGCGTTATCATAGGTCAGTTGATAACCAATAATGCCGTCGGTTTTATTGGCAATGGCATCGTCCAACCGCGCAGTTAACGCTGCAATTTTTTGCTCAATTTCGCTTTGATCTTCACTGTTATACTCCACCATATTCAACCCCTGCATCTCTATGCCGGGTACATCAGTGATCAAGTCTTTTACCTGATGCCAGATAAT
>JBFKFH010000095.1:0-11306 GCA_041618685.1 Rheinheimera sp. | reverse complement strand
CTGGCCACGATAGCGAGCGTAGTAAGTGCGGCCGATAAACATCATCGTGGCGAGCAATAACTCCAGCAGCGCTAAGTACTGTGGCAAGCCATTGCTAACCCACAAATTAGTCAGACTGTGCAGAAAATAAATCATCACGATAAAGTTGGCCCAGGCGAAGGTATAAGCATAACCTTTTATGATGCCGTACAGCGGAAACCATAATGGCAGCCAAAGTAACGCCAACAGTACATAAGCATTACCCAGTTGCGGCGGTGCCAGCCATAACACCGACAAGGGTTGCAGCAACCACAAGCCAAAAAAGCCAAGCCGGCCCAATAGCAGATAGCGCGCCGTTCGGTTAGCCAGTGGCGTAGTACTACTTTGTGACATATTTAACACCTGTGTGGTTTAAGTTGCAGACTCAAGTTTGCCAGACGTTTGCCAAAGGCAATAGCCAGTCTTTGCTCATCAACACTAAGTTTGCTCTCTGCATGATGGCCACTGACATGGGTGGGGCCGTAAGGCGTGCCACCACTTTGAGTCTGATGTAATTCAGGCTCGCTGTAGGGAATACCGGTTAGCAACATGCCGTGGTGTAGCAACGGCATGCTCATACTAAGTAGTGTGGATTCATTACCACCGTGCATACTACCGGACGATGTAAAGACACCAGCCGGTTTATCAATTAATTCGCCTTTGAGCCAAATGCTGGTGGTGTTATCCCAAAATGCTTTGGCATCCGCTACCATATTGCCAAACCGCACCGGACTGCCAAAAGCCAGCCCGTCACACTGCCGCAATTCAGCCTGGCTGACAATAGCATGGCGGCTGGCATGTGCAGGATCAAGCGGAGGAATACAACGAACCAGCGCCTCGGCACCGGCCTGTTGAATACCAATAGCGATTTTATCTGCCAATGCCGCGACTGAGCCGTTACGCGAAAAATAAAGCACCAGAATACTAGCGGTCATGACAATAGGGTCAGTACATTGCTGGCGGGGCGGCCAATAACAGCTTTATCACCATTAACGACGATAGGGCGCTCTATTAGTTTTGGATGTGCCACCATAGCCGCTATGAGCTGCTGCTGATCCAAATTAACGTCTGCCAAACCCAATTGCTGATATTCATCTTCTTTAGTACGCATTAGCTGACGGGCATCGATATCGAGCATGCGCAGTAATTGCGCGAGTTCATCTGCAGTTGGTGGTGTTTTCAAATATTCAACTATTTCAACTTGTTGTTGCTGTTGTTGTAATAAATTTAGTGCTTCGCGGCTCTTTGAGCAGCGTGGATTGTGGTAAATTTTTAACATCAGGTATCCTGTATCGTTATCTGGTTTGCATCACATACGGCGCAAGCGGTCAAATTCAGCCTGCAACTGTCGCTTCTTCGCTTCCAGTCGACGGTTTTCCAGTTTTTCGTCTGGTTTTAAATGATTTAGTGCCTCATTGATATCATCAATAGCACGAGGGTAGTTAGCCAGCTGATAACTTAAGTCGGCGCGCGCTTCGTAGAATTTTGCCAGATCGCCAACGGCTTTATAAGCATCAGATAGCAGATCATAAGCCAGAATATTGTCGTTCTTATAAAACAGCAGGCTTTTCAGTAAATGGATCGCCAGGCGGTTTGCGCCAGAGCGCAGTGCCGCATTTGCATAATTGAGCGTAACGACCTGGTTGTTCGGCCGCAATAAATATTGCTGCTCCAGCATGTTCAGACACAAAGGATATTCTTTTTGCGCCAGTAAAATATCGGTGTAAACATCGATGTAATACAGGTTATGTTCGTCATGCTCTAGCAACTGCTCGATCAGCTTGCGCGCCGGGGCAAGTTCGCCGCTATCAAGCAGCGCAATAGCCAGGCCGTACTGGTTTGCTTTGGTATTGCCACCGGGTTCCTTTAGCTTTTGCCTGAAAACTGTCTCAGCATCGTTTTTACTGTACTGATGCCGGGCTAATATCCGGGCCTTACTCAGCGTAAAATCCTGGCTATCTGGAATAAATTTTGCCTGAAATTGCTCGGCCCGTATCCGGGTATCACTAACCCGGCTTTGTGACATAGGGTGGGTTTGCAAGAAGGATAATTGCTGATTTACGAAGCGGCTTTGTTCGGTCAGTTTGCGAAAAAAGTTAGGTACAGCATAGGGATCAAAGCCCGCGTCCACCAATATTTGCATACCAATACGATCGGCTTCCTGTTCGTTGCTGCGGGTAAAGTTTATCGCACTTTGCTGCGCGGCACCTTGCGTTGCCATCATTGCCGCCATACCCGCATCCGGGCTGACGGTAGCCAGTACTATGGCGCCTAAAATACCAGCCAGCGTCAACGGCGCTTTCTGGCTTTGGGCCTCAACAAAGCGGGCAATATGGCGCTGGGTCACGTGGGCAATTTCGTGCGCCATAACAGAGGCAAATTCGCTTTCGCTGTCGGCAATAGCCAGCGTACCGGTATGTGACGTGACATTACCGCCAAGTGTGGCGAATGCATTTATGTTTTTATCGTTGACCCAGTAAAATTTAAACGGAAATTTGACATCGCTGGAGTGGGCGACTAAACGGTTGCCCAGGGCATTGATGTATTCATCCAGTAGCGGGTCATACACCATTGGCAGGCTGCCTCGGGTTTGGCGCATCATCACGTCGCCCAGCTGTTTCTCTTTATCCGGACTTATGGTGCTAAAAGCATTACCACCTAGATCTGGCAAATCGGCGTAGGCATTGCCTGGTGCAGACTGCAGCAGAGCGGCCAGCAGGATAATTAATACAGGTTTGTTTACTGCACAGAACATCATAAAAAAACACCTGCCCCGGTTGCGTTAAATAGAGGATTACGTACTGCTGACTTTGTCTGGTTTTGTGCCAATTAGTTCCCAGCATCACGGCGGCTAATTTAACATATATTTCGGTTCAACAGAGAGTTAACTGCCAAATTTGCTACCATCTTCGGTATACTGATGGTCGTTTAAGTATTTTTGCCGCGTTGTCAGATGCAGGAGTCTCGATATGCTGGACTGGTTGAAAAAATGGTATGCCAATAAGTTTTCAGATCCGCAGGTTGTCACCTTATTTTTACTACTGCTGATTGGCTTTTTAGCTATTTACTGGCTAAGTGGCATACTGGCGCCGGTGTTGGTTGCGATAGCCTTTGCATATCTGTTGGAGTGGCCGGTTGTGAAGCTTAGCAAACTCGGCTTATCCCGCTCGGTTAGCACAGTAACGGTGGTTGCAGGCTTTGTTGGTTTGGCCACCTTAACGTTAATGTGGCTGATACCGATAGTCTGGCATCAGGGGCGCAACTTATTGCGTGACTTACCCAGGATGATTGAACAGGGAAAAACGTATTTACTGGAATTGCCGCAATCTTTCCCTGGAGTGGTCAGCGTCGAACAAATTAATATTCTGATGCATTCTGTCGATGACCGGCTAATGACATTTGGCCGGGATATGCTGCAATTATCGTTAGCGTCTATTGTCGACTTGGTTGCTCTGCTGATTTATCTGGTTTTGGTGCCGTTGATGGTATTTTTTATGCTCAAAGACAAGGCTCAGCTTACCGCCAGTTTTGTGCAAATTTTACCTACTGAGCGAAAGTTAATAGGGCAAGTCTGGCATGAAATGAATGTTCAGATCATGAACTATATTCGCGGTAAAATTCTGGAGATTCTAATTGTCGGCGCAGTAAGTTATGCCGCTTTTGCAATTTTTGGCCTTAATTATCCATTACTGCTTGGTGTGTTGGTTGGCCTGTCAGTACTGATCCCCTACGTTGGTGCTGCCGTGGTGACCTTACCGGTAGCCTTGGTCGCATTTTTTCAGTGGGGGCCAACTGCTGAGTTTGGTTATTTGATGCTGGCCTATGGCGTTATTCAGGCATTAGATGGCAACTTACTGGTGCCGTTACTGTTTTCAGAAGCAGTCGATTTAAATCCGGTATTTATTATTATTGCTGTACTGTTCTTTGGTGGCTTGTTTGGCTTTTGGGGGATTTTCTTTGCCATACCGCTGGCGTCACTGGTCAAGGCTACTGTAAATGCATGGTCTGCCCGGGTTCATCCGCAGACAGACACCATTGAATAATGCTAACTCAACTACCAGCGATAGCGTGCGCTAAGGCCCACGCTGAGCTGGCGACCCGGTGCCGGCTCAAACGCCCGGCCATTACTTTGGTTCACGATCACTGAGCCGACATAGGTTTTATCAGTAATATTATCCAGTGCGATCCAGTAATTTACTAATACCCCTGACCATTGCTGTTGATGCTGTGCGCTGGCAGAAAAGGTTAGTGCAGATGGCGCGCTGTCGCTGTTAGTGTCATCGATATAGACATTACTGCGGTAATGACTGTGCAGGCTCAATTCGGTAGCGTCTTGCCAGGGCAGATAACTCAACTGCCAATTCAGCTCAGCCTTTGCCACTCCGGGTAAACGATTGTTGTTCAACAGGCCATCGGCAAAACTTGCTGATAAATAATGTGCGTTTAACCGCTGATAAAAATAGGAGTTAACGCGCCAGTGCAATTGCAACTCCGAGCCATAACGTTGTGTTTTAGCGGCGTTGCGATAACTGGTTCGCCCGCCTGCTGAGCTGTCAACCAGCAGCTCATTGTGGCTGTTTATATAAAACAGGTTGATACTGCCGGTAATGCTGTGTGTTTGCCATTTGAGGCCAGATTCCCATTGCTGATTGGTGCTAGCATCCAGGGTTAAATTAACGCCTGCGCCATCAGCGCGATAGGCCACCTCTGCTAAGGTCGGGCTTTCAAAGCCTGTTGCTGCGCTAACATACCAGCTAAGCCATTGATTAATACGATAACTCAGTCCTGCTGCGAATGCGTCATGATAGAAGACTTTATGGCCGCTATCGTCCGGGTTATCGGCGGTAATATAGTTGTCTGTAATACGGAGTTTTAGTGCGCTGTAACGCCAGCCAGCTTGGATTTGCCAGTTTTGCTGTGGTTGCCAGTTAAAGCGGGCATACAGATCCTGGCTATCCGCACGGTCAAGCTGGTCGCGCCGCAGTGCGCCGCGTTGGCCAAAATCGTTGACAAAGCCCAGCCGGTTATCTTCGCTTTGCACCAGGCTTGCACCAATTCGCACATTGTAACTGTCCGCACTAATTAAGCGATAGTTGGCATTGATGCCTTGAAATTGCCTGTCTAATACCACTTCGCCACCGGCGGACGTTGGCGACGAGCCGGTGAAGGCCAGTCGCTGATTAATACTGCGATCACCCAACCAGGCGGCTATCTGCCAGTGCTCTGAATCATTGTTGTCGGATAAACTCAGACTAAACTGGCGCTGGCGACTGTTTTTTTCGGTGTCAAAAAGTTCTGCCTGCACCGCGGTTTGCTCAGGGTTTTGCTGCCAAGCTTCAATGCTCAGCCCCAGCGGATCTTGCAAGCGCGGATCCCGGGCGTAGTCAAGCCGGGCGGTGACACTGATCAAATCCGCTATGCTGTTGTGGTATCTGAGCTGAGCTTGCTGTTTTTCAGCCGCCGCATGCGGCCTGAAGCCGTCACTGGTAAAGCGTTTTGCCGCCAGGCTAAGGCTTTGTTCGCCATTTACCCAATCAGCCTGCAGCTTATATTGCCGATGCAAGTCGCTACCGGCGACACTGACATCGACCGCGTTTTCCGCCGGCTCGCGGCTGTATAACGAAACAACCCCACCTGCAGCATTACCATACAGTGCTGCCAGCGGGCCTTTGAGCACTTCTACCTGCGCAATATTGTCCAACAATACACTGGATAACTGGCCCTGGCCGTCTGGTGTGGATAAGGGGATGCCATCCTGCTGTAAATAGAGTCCGCGAATACCAAAGGCACTTCGACTGCCAAAACCTCGGATACTCAGGCGCGTGTCTTGGGCAAAATTAGCCCGGCTGTCTGCCTGCACACCGCTGATTGAACTCAGCAGCTGTGCGCTGTCAATCAATATGCTGTTGCTTGGCGTCGCCCTCAGCTCTACTGTTGCCGGGCTTAATAGCCAGGCTTCGCGTTGCGCTGAGCCGCTGATCACAATAATTTCATCTTCACTTGCCAGCGGTTTTTGGCTAAACAGGCAAAAAAATGACATCGCCAGGGCCGACAAGGCCGGCACGCTGGCATGGGTTGGTGTTCGCATCGAGTAGACTATTTAGCCGGTGTCAGACGCAGGATCTGGCCATCTGAGCTATCTGTTAACAGGTAAATGGCGCCGTCTGGTCCTTGCTCAACATCGCGAATGCGCTGGCCTATCATTATTCGTTCTTCATGTGTCACTTTATCGTTTTGCAGTTCCAGTCGCACCAATTGGCCAAATTTCAAAGAGCCAATAAAAAGGTTGCTGTGCCAAGCGGAAAACAGTGGTGCGTTGTAAAACAGCATGCCACTTGGGGCAATGGAAGGCACCCAGTGATGTAATGGTTGTTCCAGCCCGGCCTGTTTAGTTTTACCGATTACGCCGCCACCGTATTCTTCACCATAAGTGATGATTGGCCAACCGTAGTTTTTACCCGGCTGAGCAATATTTATTTCATCGCCACCCTGAGGGCCATGTTCGTGGGTCCATAGTTGTCCGGTAGTTGGGTGCAGTGCGGCACCTTGCATATTACGGTGGCCATAAGACCAGATTTCATTGCGGGCTGTGGCATCGTCGATATAGGGGTTATCCGCGGGTGCCGTGCCATCGGTATTAATACGGATAACTTTACCCAGATGATTGTCCAGCTTCTGCGCTTGGTCGCGCTCACTGCCGCGATCGCCGGTTGTTATAAACAATTTACCACTATTATCCAGTACCAGCCGGCTGCCAAAATGATAACGGCTGTCGTACTTGGGTTGTTGACTAAAAATTACGCTAACATCGGTCAGCGTTTCACCCGACAACGTTGCTTTGGCAACCGCTGTGCTATTACCGCCTTCACCAGGTTCGCTAAAGCTAAAATACAGCTGATTAGTGCTGGCAAAATCGGGCGCCAGCATGACGTCTAATAGGCCACCCTGACCGCGGGCATCGATATCTGGCAAGCCCGTTATAGCCGCTCTGGTTTTGCCATCCGGTGACACCAGTTGTAAGGTGCCATTGCGTTCTGATACCAGTAGACGACCATCTGGCAAAATAGTCATACCCCATGGATGATTTAATCCAGCTGCGACTGTATCCAGCTGTACCGTCGCTTTTTCTGTTGTTAGCGTAGCGGCATTGGCAGACATCGCTGCGGCTGCAAATATTACTGTGGAAAGGAAATGTTTGGGCATATCAGGCTCCGGTTAGCGACTATTTTCAGTGCCTAAACATAGCAGGCAAATGCAGGCTGTGCAGCCAGTAATCAGACCAACTGCTGCACAGATAAGGTGTGCAGACTGGCTTAGCTCAGGTAATCCATGACGACCTGGTGATGGTCCTTGGTTTTGAATTTATCGAACACAGTCTCTATCGTGCCATCCTGGGCTATCAGAAAGCTGATACGGTGCAGGCCGTCATACACTTTACCCATAAACTTTTTTTCGCCCCAGACACCAAACGCTTCGGCAACTTTATGATCTTCGTCGGACAGCAATGTGAAATTCAGCTGGTCCCGTTGCGCAAATTTCGCTAACCGGGTGGGTGCATCGATACTGATGCCGACAACAGTGACCCCTTTAGCCGCAAGCTCGGCCTTACTGTCACGCAGGGCGCAGGCTTGTACCGTGCAGCCAGGGGTCATCGCTTTGGGGTAAAAATATACCAGCACCCGGTTTTGCTGTAACAACTTACTCAACTGCACTGGCTTATCGAATTGATCGGTCAGGGTAAAGTCTGGCGCCTTTGCACCAGCGGTTAAATACTGCATGTTGTACTCCGTATCAGGTTTGGGCGTGAAAGCTGCCGGTTAACTGCATGCTGTTTATCAGCGCCATCACATCAGTTTCAATTTGCTGTGCCGGCTCGCCCTCCGGCAACTCTAACGTCATCATGGTGTGCATTATTGTTTGGCCGTCTTTGTCTGTTTTGCTTTCCGATTGAAGCGAGCCAATATACACCTGACGGCTGGCGAGTAAGCCCGTTATCGTACCTAAAGTACCCACACGGTCAGGACCTTTATATTCCAGCACATAGTGCGCGGCGACGGCCTTAGGTTGGTGTTGACTGGTACGCTTGGTCATCGTTGTCAGATCAAGCTCCAGCCCTAAACCGGGTAACAAATGTTCTATCCGGCTAATTGCGGCAAGATCACCAGAGAGCAACATAATAAAGGTAAATTCACCACCGAAAATCGCCATCCGGCTATCAATAATATTGCAATTACAGTCGGTAACTAAACGCGCCAATCTGCTGACAATGCCGGTACGGTCAGTACCGATGGCGGTTACTACAAGTTGTTGTGGCATAGCGTAAAAACCCTGATAGCCAACCGAACACCTATTCAGTTGAAATTCCGGCAGCAAGTGTATCATACCGCCAAATTATGTCATCCGTTTGCCCGAACCACAGTTAACCGCGCAAGGTTTCTTGTGTTTACGTTAAGCTGTCTTTAACATAGGCGCCCTTACTGGTTAACTGGACTGTAATGCAGATGTTCAAAGGAAGTTGGGTAGCCCTTATCACACCTATGACGGCACAGGGCGAAATTGATTACGGCAGCCTGAAGAATGTGGTGGATTTTCATCTGCAAAATGGCACTCAGGGCCTGGTAATAATGGGTACGACCGGAGAGGCGGCAACGATTAGCTTTGCAGAGCAGCTACAGGTTCTGACTACGGTGTGTGAGCAGGTAAACGGTCGTATCCCGGTGGTCGCCGGCAATGGTGCGAACTCGACTGCAGAAGCTGTCGAGCGCACGAAGGTATTATCCCAGCTGCCAATTGATGGCTTTTTAACCGTCACACCGTTTTACAATAAGCCAATGCAAAAGGGTATGGTATTGCACTTTAACGCGGTGGCCGCGGCAACGGACAAGCCGGTGTTATTGTACAACGTGCCAGGTCGCACTGGCGTTGACTTATTGCCGGAAACAGTCGCGGAACTGGCAAAAACAGAGAATATCGTTGGCATTAAAGAGGCTACCGGCTCAATGCCTCGGTTGGCACAATTAAAGCAGTTATGTCCCGCCGATTTTATGCTGCTAAGTGGTGATGATGCGTCAGCCTGTGAATTTATGTTACAAGGCGGGCACGGTGTAATTTCGGTAACCAGCAATGTGGCACCCAATGCAATGGCATTGTTGTGTGAGGCTGCACTGGCGAACAATGCGCAACAAGCTCAAAGCATTGATGAGCGGCTGCAGGCACTACACCATGATTTATTTATTGAAGCGAACCCCATTCCGGCTAAATGGGCGCTGCATAGAATGGGTATGATCAAGTCAGATTTTATGCGGTTGCCGCTAACACAGCTTGAACCAATTCATGCCGGTATAATCGAACAGGCATTGACGCGTGCAGGCATCTTGCTTGCGCAGCCATAATAATTGAACAGACATTGACGCAGGCAGATAGCCAGCCCTGACAGGTTCAGCGCGCGCAGTAGCAATTTTAGGAGTAGTAGAGTGCAACATTGGGTAAAAGGTAGTGTAATGGCCAGCGTTTTGCTGACAGGATGTTCGTTATTTCAGTCGCAACCGCCAGTGGCGGACAGCAAGCCAGATAGCATAGCCGCGCTGAAGATGCCTGCGGGCTTAAACCAACAGGCAAAACCGGGCCAGTTTGATATTCCCCCAACATCAGCAAGCTATGTGAAAGTGGACACGCGCTCACCTGCGTTGGTGCTGGCAACGGCGGCAAGCAGCAGGGTTGAAGAGGGTGATAAATTAACCCGGGTTTGGTTTGACCGCAATGATGCTACCGGTGATTTGGTGCCATTCCTGCAACAGATGTTGCTTACTCAGTTTGCAGAGCAGGGCGTCAGCCTGCAGCAGGACGCCGATGGCTTAAACTTCACCACGGGCTGGATCAGCCGTTCTGAAGAAAAGGGTTTTTGGTTCTGGAAATCAGCTGAACAACAGGAACAAGCGCGTTTCAGTATTCGCATTGAGCCACGTCCACACGGCCGCTCCGCCAGCGTGACTGTAACGATGCTGGAACATCAGTATTTTACGGCGCAAGCCAGACTATCCAGCCATGATACGCAGCGGCAGGAAGTGGCACTGCTGAACCAGATAATTGATCGTATTGGTAAGGAAGAAATTACCATCGCACGGGCAAATAAAGCGAAAGGTCCTGACGTTGCATTAGAGCCCGGCATGGATGCGGAAGGTAATCCGGCTTTAATAACGCCACAGCCTATTGATGTCACCTGGTCGCAGTTGGAAACGCTATTTACTGAGTTGAACCTGACGGTCACGGATAAAAATCGCTCGGTGTATACCTATTACGTCGATTATGAAAAACCTGAGCAAGGCCTATGGGCGAAAATGTGGGGTAAGCCTGCTAAGCCAGTGCTGCCAGTTGCCAATGGTGAGTATCAATTGGTGCTAAGCCGTGCAGCTAAACAAACAGCAATTAGTTTGCGGGATAAAAATGGCGCGCATCTGCCAGCAGAAACGGTATTAGCGCTGTACGAGCCATTTTTGCAAGCGGTTCGTCAGGCAAACGTTGAATTGTAAAAGAGTGTTGGGTGTTCGCTGTACACGAGAAAATGATAATTCGTCCTGGGCGCTGCGGTAAACGGGACGAAATTAAATTACCGTGAATAATAAAGCCACCGGAAGGTGGCTTTATTATTTCATCAGCAATTATTCTCAACGCATTGAGCAGGTAGGCGTTTATCATTACACTGCACAGAGTTTTTATGGAGTTAAGCTATGCTGGAAATACAGGACTATCTAAAAATACTCATCGGTATTTTTGCGATTCTCAATCCGTTGGGAGCCTTACCGCTTTATTTGTCACTGACACAAGATCATAGTGCAGCAGAGCGCCGGCAAACGGCAGTAAGCGCAGCGAAAGCTGCCACTATTATTTTGTTAATTACGTTATTTTTTGGCGAGTTTATTCTAAGTTTCTTTGGCATATCGGTGAATTCGTTTCGGGTGGGCGGGGGTATTTTAATCCTGTTGATGGCAATTTCTATGCTTTATGCTCAGACGAGTAGTGCAAAAAATACCGATGCGGAACGCGAAGAGGCAGAGCATAGAAAATCGATTGCAATTGTACCACTGGCGATGCCTATGCTGGCATGACCTGGAGCAATTAGTTCTATTATCTTATATGCAAACCGAAGTGATGGCTGGCAGCACTACGCCATCATGTCAGCTGAATTACTGCTTATTGGTATCTCACTATGGGCGTTAATGCGCTTAGCTGATAAAATTTTCGCCCGTTTAGGGCAGACTGGTATGAATATTATTACCCGGGTAATGGGG
>JBFKFH010000094.1:0-11331 GCA_041618685.1 Rheinheimera sp. | reverse complement strand
GGCATAAAAATCACACTACGCTCAGGTCAGAAAATATCGGCCAAGTGCAGTACGACATCATTCTTGTCATAACATTTAGTTACAAATGCCAGACAAAAGCCACTGCAACAGTGGCTAAATTGACCTTAAGTCAGTTTGACGGCTAAAACTGACTCAACATTTTTGCAGCATCAGACAACCGACTGAATACCCTGCGCCGAATGAGCACAAAATGGCATGGTCGCCGCTGTTCAGGCCATGCTTGTATTTATGAAAAGCAATAATGGAACCTGCTGAAGCTGTATTGGCATAGGTGTCCAAAACTAACGGTGCTTCTTCAGGTAGCGGGTCACGACCAAGAATTTTCTTTGCGGCAAAGATATTCATATTGATATTAGCCTGATGCAACCACAAGCGTTTCAGCTGCTCCGGTTTTATCTGCTGTGCCGCCATTTCAGTTAAAATGACGTCGGCCACTATTGGTAATAGTTCTTTAAACACTTTACGGCCTTGCTGTTTAAAGAATGGTACCAGCGGATCCGCAGGCAAACAGTGCTCGGTATAACCCACATCACAGCGAATGTTATTAGAAAACTCCGTTTTTAACCGCATACTGTTAATGCGCCAGGCGTTTTCACTTTTGCAACTGGCTTCGGCTTCAATAATCGTCGCCGTGCACACATCGCCAAAAATGAAGTGACTGTCACGGCTGCGATAATTTACCTGTGGTGAGGCAAATTCCGGGTTGACCACCAGCACAACCTTAGCCGTACCACCGCGAATGGCGTTTACCGCATTACTAATAGCAAAAGTAGCCGACGAACAGGCTACATTCATGTCAAAGGCATAACCGGCTGCGCCCAGCTGTTGCTGCAGTTCAATAGACAATGCCGGATAAGGCCGCTGCATATTAGAGGCAGCGCAAATGATGAGATCAATATCTGCGGCAGTCTTGTTCGCCTGAGCCATCGCCTCTTGTGCTGCAGCTAAGGCCATTTCCACCATTTCTGGCAGTTGCTCTTCTGCACGCCGAGCAAACACCGGCCGCATAATAGCGGGGTCTAAAATACCGTCCTTATACAAAACGTGGCGTGCTTTGATACCGGAGGCTTTTTCAATAAACTCAGAGCTGGAGTGCTCCAATGCTGCGACATCACCATTGGCGATGTCGCTGGCATATTGCGCATTAAACTGATCAACGTACAAATTGTAACTGGCAACCAGCTCTTCATTAGTAATAATCTGCGCGGGGGTATACAGGCCAGAACCACTGATAACGACATTATTCATATTAATAACCTTGTCCTGTGGTGGTTTTGCTACCACCTTTAATGTGCTGCCAGTATAACTGAATTTAGCCGCCAATATAAATTGTGCCGCCACAGCCCGGCCATTCAGGGTTGATTTATCGATGCCGGTGTACAGTAGCGTGCTCGCTGGGCCATAATAAGGCCGTTTTTGCTATTATTGTTACGCTATTGTCAGGACAAGACATCACCAATGCGAATCCCCAGGTTGCTCCGTAGCACGTTGTTGTTCACCGTATTAACCGCCAGCTGTCTGGCTGGCGCACAGTCGCAGATCTCGCTGCAGGTAAAAGGCATTAAAGGCGCATTGAAAGATAATGTAGATATTTACCTGCAAAAATTTCAGGAAGACGACTTTACACCGGGGCTGCGATTTAACACTGAGCTGGAGCAAGAAACCCGAACTGCTTTACAGGCGCTGGGTTATTATCATAGCGACATCAAGATTGTTGCGGCAGAACAAAACCCGCAACATATTACGCTGCATATCACGGCAGGCGAGCCAGTACGGATTAAACAGGCAGATATTCAAATTCTGGGCGAGGCAGCAACAGACGCAGACTTTTTACAATTACTGCAACACCAAGCGCCAAAAACCGGCCAGGTGCTGCATCAGGGCCAGTACGACGGCCTAAAAGGTGCATTGCGCAACCTGGCGCTGCGTAAAGGCTATTTCGACGCCCGTTTTGCCACAACCCGGCTTGAGGTTTCGCCCGATCTAAAGCAAGCTTTTGTGCATCTACACTTCGACAGCGGGGTGCGCTATAAATTTGGTGACGTCAATTTTAACGGCAGCCAGATTGAGCAGGAGCGGATGCAATCTATGGTTCCGTTCACTGCCGGAGACGGTTACCTAGCCAGCAAGTTAGGCGAGCTAAATCAAGCTCTGGCGGCCAGTGGCTGGTTTTCGTCGATTCTGGTAGAGGGTGATGTAGAAAATGTTCAGCATCATCAGTTGCCCATTCAGGTTTCGCTGGAACCAGAGCGACGGAATATCATCGAAACCGGTGTCGGCTATTCAACAGATGTCGGACCACGCATCAAACTAAACTGGCGTAAGCCCTGGTTGAACAAGGCTGGCCATAGTCTGCGCACTGATATGGCACTGTCTGAATCGGAACAAAGTGTCGAGGCCGGCTACAAACTGCCGCTAACCACTGTGGCCACTGACTTTTACCAGGTCCAGCTGGGCTTTCGAAACCGGGATAACGAAGATACAAAAAGCAGTGAATCAAATTTGGTACTCGAACGCCACTGGCTGCTAAGCAGTGAGTGGTATCGCACAGCGTCTATCCGCTGGCTGTATGAAGACTTCATCCAAGCCGATCAGCGTGACAATATCAGCCTGATTATGCCCGGCATTGGCTATAACCGTACCCGGCAAAAAGGCGGAGCCATGCCCTACTCTGCAGATCGTCTGTCGCTGCGGGTAGAGATTTCCGACAAAGCCTGGGGTTCTGATGCAAGTTTTGTCCGGCTGCGCGGGCGCGCCGGCTGGATTGGTAGCGCAGGGAAAAACCACCGCTTTGTTACCCGTGCCGATGGCGGTGCAATATTGATGGAAACCTTATTGAATTTGCCGCCTTCGTTACGTTTTTTTGCCGGCGGGGATAACAGTATCCGTGGGTACAGCTATGAAACAGTAGCCCCACGTAACAGTGACGGTGAGCTTACCGGCGCACGCTACATGCTGACCGGCACGCTGGAATATCAATACCGGCTGAAGGGTAACTGGTGGCTGGCAACGTTTACCGACTACGGTAGTGCCTGGGACGACACGCCAGACTGGGTGCAAGGTGTAGGCCTTGGCGTGCGCTGGGCATCGCCTGTTGGTCCGGTGCGGCTCGATTTCGCCTATGGTCTGGACCAGCCCGGTGGCGGTTTTCAATTGCATTTCTCTCTGGGGCCGGAATTATGACGTGGCATCGTAGTAAACGCATCGCCCGCAGCAGTCTGAAGTGGCTGAATTGGACGATAGTGCTACCCACTGTGTTACTTGCCTGCTGTCTGGTGGTCTTACTGTATACGGCGCCTGGCCTGCGGTTTAATCTTTGGCTGGCAGAAAACTTTATATCAGGCCTGTCGGTAGAACATAGTGAAGGCAGTCTGCTAGGTGGCAACCGGTTAAATAATGTCCGCTATCAACAAAATGGCATTGTCTTTAGCGTGCGAAGTACTGAACTGGTAGTGAATAACACATGCCTGCTGAAATTGTCTGCCTGTGTCGACAAACTGATACTGGATGATCTTCAGCTAGAAATCAGCACGTCCAGCACAGACAACCCGCCCGAAGCGGCTAGCTCTGCCAGTGCTGCACTATGGTTACCTGTTCCGTTAACCATTGACCAATTTAGCATCAATAACGCCACGCTCACTGTTATTGGCCACCAGCTTAACTGGCACAACTTTAGCACCGGCATTGAGGCCTGGGGTAATAAAGTACAGCTGGTGCAACCGCGCTGGCATGGTGTCGAGCTGGAGCTGGCGGATACAGCCAATACTGCCTCAGAACATGCTACCTTTGTGTATCAACCACCTGAGTTAACTGATTTTAATTTGCCGCTTAGCCTGTACGTTGATAATTTCCAGTTAACTGACGGATTGCTGCGCCAGCCTGATATCGTGCATAAGCTTGATACAGCGACCTTCTCGCTACAATGGCGCAAACAGCAGATTAAGTTAACGCAGGTAGATGTGCAGCTGGAGCAAGCGCAGCTGCAAGCCGATATTAGCATCGATACCGCGGACGACTATCCACTGGATGCAGCATTGCAGTTGGCAATAACAGCAGGTGAATTCGCCGGGCAAAAACTCGCGCTAACCGCTGCCGGCAGCCTATCGGCATTGCAATTAAACCTGCAAGGTGCGGGCCTGGTTCAGGCTGAAATTGCCGCCGAACTAAATGTGTTACAGCCACATTTGCCACACCAGATAACATTTTCCAGCGCAGAATTACAGTGGCCCCTGATCACTGCTAAGCCTGAGTGGCAGCTAACTGGCAGCAAGTTACATGCTCAGGGCGATTTACAGCGCAGCAATATCGACGGCCATTTCAGCATGCGTTCGGCGCTTGCGCCTGCGGCTGCTGCAGAGTTTAACGGTTATGCTCAAATGACAGGTATTACGCTGGATAAGCTGCTGATTGACACCTTAGGCGGCCAGCTTAGCTCCTCCATCAGCATTGACTGGCAACAACAGCTTAGCTGGCAAAGCCAGAGCCGGCTGCGGCGCATTCAGCCGAGTTTGTACTGGCCGGAGTACACCGGTGAGCTAAACGGCGAGCTTAATCACAATGGCATGCTAAATAATGACGGTAGCTGGCAGCTTGATGTAACGCAACTGGCAATAAGTGGCGCACTACGCGACTATGCATTGCAGCTTAGCGGCAGCGTGCATGCCCAAGACCTGACTGGCCAGGGCGATTACCGGTTAAGCACCCCAGATCTGCAGTTACAACATGCAGACAACACCGTTTCGGTGCGCGGCGCGATGCAGCAAGACTGGCAATTATCACTGAAGCTGGCGATACCGGCACTGGAACAATCTATTGCCACAGCTAGTGGTAGCATATCAGGCGAGTTTGTCGTCAGCGGACAGCGCGACAAACCTCAGCTACATGGCAACCTGAATGCTAAAAACCTTTACTGGCAAGACTTGTCTGTGGCCCAACTGACGCTGGACTCCCGTTTATGGCTCGACGCTAAGCAAAAACTGCACACCGAACTGACGCTAAATACACAAGACAGCAAATATCAACAGCAAGAAATACAACAACTCAACATCAGCCTGAGCGGCAGTGAACAGAAGCATCAGTTTAGCGCCGAATTAAAAAGTGCTGAGCATCAGGCAAGTATGAAAATCGACGGCGCCTTATCGGCGGACCGTAAGCAATGGCAAGGAACGTTACTGCAAGCAGAATTGCAAAACCAGCTTGGCCCCTGGCAACTGCAGGAGCCGGCCACCATGCACGCATCGCTGGCGGAGCAACAGATTGTTATGGCGCCACATTGCTGGCAGCATAATGACAGCAGCATCTGCCTGAGTGACACGATGACGGCAAGCCGCAAACAGGCTGATATCAATGTTAAAGTACATCAGTTTAACTTAACCACGCTGACAGCTTTACTTCCCCTACAGACCACCTTGACCGGCGAGGTCGACGCACAGCTGTCCGCTCACTGGCAACAGGGGACGCTACCGGTCGCAACACTGGTAGTGACCAGCGACAGCGGTAGTTTTAGCCGGCAATACGACACACCCCTAACACTGGCCTGGCAACAACTTAGCCTGACCAGTCAACTCGCCGACGATGCGGTGCAAACAACTATGCAACTTCGCCTGAACGAACACGCCGAGCTACATGGCGAGTTCCGGGTGGCACAGCTACAAAGCGGTATTAACACGCTTGAAGGCCAACTGACATTACAGCAGTTTGCGCTGAATTTTCTGCAGCCTGTACTCGGTGAGCTCGGTGAGTTAGATGGTCAGCTGTCTAGCAATCTTTCGTTTTCTGGCAACTTGCAGACGCCGCAACTAACCGGTGAAGTTGAGCTGAAACAGGTCAGAATAAAAGGTAAGGTTGCCCCTGTTGACGTTGATAATGCCGATTTGAGGCTGAATTTCAATGGCCAGCAAGCCCATTTAGCAGGCCTTATTACGACACCTGAAGGTGAAGTTAGCGTAAATGGTGATGCCAGCTGGGATGAGTTATCTGACTGGCAAGCGACAGTGAATATAAAAGGCGATGAATTACGCTTACAAGTCCCCCAAGCCAGGTTGCTGGTGGCCCCCGATCTGACACTGAGCGCCACACCGCAATTAACCCGGCTACACGGCAATATCAAGATCCCGGTTGCCACTATCAATATCGACAGCCTGCCACAGAACGCGGTTGAGTTATCAGACGATTTGGTACTGTTGGATGAGAAACTGCAGCCCATGCCACTGGACGCTAAAACGGTATTTAATTTTCAGACCGATGTTATGGTTGTGCTGGGCAACCGGGTAAAGCTGTCTGCTTTTGGCTTGAAGACGCTGCTAAACGGCAGCCTGAGGGTGCGGCAACAACCACGTCAAGCGCTACGAATAAACGGCGATGTTCGATTACAGGATGGTACATTTCGCGCCTATGGCCAGGACTTACTCATCCGCAAAGGCAAGATGAACTTCAATGGCCCTGCAGACCAACCGTTTTTGAATATCGAAGCTATCCGTAATCCAGACAATATGGAAGATGATGTTATTGCCGGCATCCGGGTAACCGGACCGGCAGATGACCCCAATGTCAGCATTTTTTCAGAACCGGGCAAAGCACAAGCAAATGCATTGTCTTATTTATTAATGGGACGGGATTTGGATAGCGGTTCAGGCGATACCGGCAATGCCGTAACCACCGGATTAATTGGTATGACCTTGTCATCAAGTAGTAAGGTAGTGGGTGAAATTGGTGAAGCGTTCGGTCTGCAGGAACTGACTTTAGACACTGCTGGCGCCGGTGACAACTCGCAGGTGACTGTCAGTGGCTATTTATCCCGTGACCTGCAGCTGAAATATGGCTACGGTATTTTTAACGCCGTTGGCGAATTTACGCTGCGCTACCGGTTAATGCGCCGGCTATACCTGGAAGCAGTATCGGGGTTGGACAACGCTGTAGACCTGCTATATAAATTTGAATTTGATTAGTCTGCCTGTAGCAGTAAATGCTGGTATCGCCCCAAAGAAGCGTAGGGTTCGGTACGATTGTATTGCAGCTCCAGTGCTAATAGCTGCTCAAAGTGACTTTGCTGCTGACTGCGATCACGCAAATAATCGTGAAAACAACGCACGCCGGTTTTAGCCAGCACATTTAAACCCGCCCGCTGACACCAGTGTAAGACATCGGCAGGTGCTAACGGATGCTGCGGGTTTAAGCTGACTTTTTTCTTCACTTGAAAATCTGCCGCCACATAATCAAAATTACCAAACAGAATATTACCAAAGCGTTTTGCATCTTTGTTGTAAAACATCAGAGACAACACCCCAGCGGGTGCCAATAAACTTTTTAATTGGGCAATTGCCAACTCAGGCTGTGCCAGCCACTCCAGCATCGCATGACATAATATCAAGGAGTACCGCTGTGAATGCGTCTGTACCAGCTGGGCCAGACCAATCTGCTCAAAGCTGACATTCTTTACACTGCTGACCGTCGCGGCCTGTTGCGCCATTTGTAGCATTTCAGCTGAAATATCAGTCAAATGCACCTGATGCCCCCGCTGCGCCAGCGCTAACGCAAGCTGTCCTTGCCCGGCCCCGACATCAAGGATCTGCGTTGGCTGTTGCAGCACAGCCAGTTCGGTTAAATCCCGCAGCAGCACTTGCTGACGCAACTGGCCTTTGGTGCTGCTGTAAATATTACGCTGGAATTTTGTCGCAATGCCGTCAAAGCTGCGGTCGGTTTTTTCTTTCATGCCGGATTATCGATATCAATAAATTGTACGTCTACCGCAAAGTGTTGTGCGATATGCTCACCCAGCGCTTTGACTCCGTAACGTTCAGTCGCGTGATGGCCAGCGGCAATAAAATGAATACCCAATTCGCGCGATAAATGAATAGTCTGCTCAGACACTTCGCCGGTGACAAATAACTGGGCGCCAGCCGCAGCAGCCTGTTCGATATAGCCCTGCCCTCCACCGGTACACCATGCCAGCTTTCTTACCGGGCCAACGCGGGCATCTTCAACCAGTGGCATTCTGCCGAGCTTCTGCTGCAATGCTGTTGCTATATCAGCCAGCGTCATGTCTGTGGGTAGTTCACCTTGCATTAGCACACCACCGGGCTCAGCACCCGCTATTGGCGTAATATTTTGCGCTTGCAGCAACAAACCCAGTTGTGCGTTGTTGCCAAGCTTCGGGTGTATGTCCAGCGGCAGATGATATGCAAGCAGGTTGATATCGTGCTGTAACAGGGTTTGCAAACGCCTTTTCTTCATGCCGGTAATTTGCGCGGCTTCATTTTTCCAAAAGTAACCATGATGAACCAAAATGGCATCCGCATTGGCAGCTATTGCCGCATCTAACAAAGCCTGGCTGGCCGTTACACCGGTGATAAGCCGCTGCACCGACATTTTGCCTTCCACCTGCAGGCCATTCGGACAATAGTCCCGGATGGTGTCGCTTTGCAGCACTTCATTTAAAAAACTGACTAGCTGATCGCGTTGTATCATAAACAGGCTTCCACGGAGTTCAATCGGTCTATTGTACTGCAACAGGTAAAAAAAACAGGCACATTTGTCTATCAGGGGCAAAATGTTGTATAAATAGCGAGCTACATGCTTAAATAATGTCTGTTAAGGATCCGTATGAGTAAATTGGATAAAGATCAGGTCGTTGCCGACTTTACTGCAGCATACAAAGCTGCATTTGGTAAAGCTCCGCAACTGGAACAAAAACCCGGCTGGTTCAGCGTCGACGGCGGAAAAAATATCCGGCTGGCAGAACTGGCTGAGTTAGGTGCCAGTTATGGTGCAGCGAAAGCTAAACCTGCGGCAAAAAAACCAGCTGCTGCTAAAGCTCCGGCGAAACCGGCGGCTAAGCCGGCCAAAGCTGCAAAAGGTAAAGCCAGCGGGAATGGCCAGGCTGCAGATGCAGTTTGGGCCGCGCGTCTGGGCGATAAACAACGTCAGCCTCGAGGCTGTCGTTAATCAGCGTTAGTCTGGCTGTATCAATGCAGCCAGACGCGTTTTTGTTTCAATCCACTGCCCCATATATTTCGTGCTGCGAAAAGCATGATGCCGCAACATTAACCCAGTAAAATTTTGCTGACGGTGTTGATCCAGATACAGCCTGATACGCTCAAGCTGCTGCCATATTCTGTGCTGATGTTGCGCCAGGCTAAACTTTTCCTGTGCAATCACAAAACCGGTTTCATGCGCTTTTTGCCAGCAGTCGTGCTGTTGATATAGCATCACAGCAGCCGCAGCAATACTCTGACTACTGTTGGCAATGACACCCGCCCAACCGGTGTCAGCCAGTAACATCCCTTCAGCACCAATATCCGTTGTGACAGTCGGTGTGCCACAGCGCATGGCATCAAGTAGTTTGCCTTTTAAACCAGCACCAAATGCCAGCGGGGCAAGACATACTCTGGCTTGCTGCATTACAGCAAGCGCATCTTCCGCCCAGCCTTTTACCAGAAAGCCTTGCTTGGCATTATGCAAGGCAGTGGCCTTTGGTGGTGGATAAGCGCCATAAATATGTAACTCTGCCTGTGGCAACTGTTGCCTGATCAGTGGCCAGATCTCCTGTTTAAGCCACAATACTGCCTGCCAGTTCGGTGCATGACGAAAATTACCAATTGCAATAAAGTGCTGGCGGTTTGAAAAGTCCGCTAAAACCGGTAGTGGCGTGTCTTGTAATAAAAACGGGCAATAACATAGCAACGCTGCGGGCACAGAATAATGTTGCTGTAATAGCTGCATTTCAAATTCCGAGATCACCAGCGTGATATCACAACGATAAATTGCCGCTATTTCGCGCAGCGCCAGCTCAGAGTTCAATGCTTCAGCGTTCAATTCAGAGCCTGCGTTAAAACAGCGTTGCCTTGCATCGCGCAACGCATGACAATCTTCCATATCCAGAATCCGCAGCGCTTGCGGACACGCCTGCTCAACCCGCCAGCCAAACTGCTCTTCGAGCATAAAACGGTCAAACATGACCGCCTGCGGTTGCAGTTCAGTTATCCAATCGTCAAAGCTGCTGTCATTCAGACTGATACTGTGTTCTGCAACGTTAAGCTCAGCCAGGGGATATCGGTGAGGCCCAGGCTCTGCTGCACTGGCAAACACAATGCGCCAGCCTTGAGCCAGAAAAAGTTGAATTAAACTGAGCATCCGATAACCGGCTGCTGAAGAATTTGGCTCCGGCCAGACATAGCCGACAATAATCAGCAGTGGTAATTTGTCGTCTGCTGCCATGTTACCCCCGGATAAAAACGCGCATTCTACCTGTAAATGTCCCCAAGGAATAGCTTGGTAACTGTGATGGTCATGTTAAGATATTGCTCTGCCCAATTCGGAATTATTTATGATTACAACGCATTACTCTCCAATTGAAGAACGGCTTCATGCTTTAAGCCATGGCATTGGCGCACTATTAAGTGTGGTCGCGCTGGTACTGATGTTACAAATATCGATAGATGCTAATGACAACTGGCGTCTGGTTAGCAGCATTGTTTACGGCGTGAGTTTAATTCTGCTGTACAGCAGCTCTACGCTGTACCATGCAATTCATCATGTAGATATTAAGCCTAAGCTACGCCAGCTAGATCACGCCGCTATTTTTATACTCATAGCGGGCACCTACACCCCTTTTATGCTCGTGAATCTTCGTGCTAGCTGGGGCTTGCCGCTGTTTTGTCTGATCTGGCTGGTTGCTGTTATAGGCGTGATTATCGAGTTGGCGACAAAACTTAAGTACAAAAAACTGTCGCTGGCGCTTTACCTGGGCATGGGCTGGCTGGTGGTTATCGCTATTCAGCCGATGCTGAATAACGTCGCGACTGAGGGCTTGCTGCTGTTGCTTGCCGGAGGGTTAAGTTATTCTTTTGGCGTAATTTTTTATGTCTGGAAACGGTTGTTTATGCACCATGCCATTTGGCATTTGTTTGTGCTGGCAGGTAGCGTGCTGCACTTCTTTGCAGTGTATTACTATGTACTCGCGGTATAAGTAAAACAGGCCGGATGAAACCGGCCTGTTTGATTTTATTAGTACTGGTAACTAAAAGTCACACCGCTAAAGGCGGAATAAGCGCGAATACCGACGTGCCAGGTTCCGGCTTGTGGATTGTTGAATGTACAAACTTCATTATTGCCAATCAGATAAGGCCGGCAGTTGTATGATGAGGTATTAGGCTGGCTGCCATAACGCACATACAAATCTGCATCCCCTGAGCCACCGGATATCTGGAACGTAACAGAGGTGACACCTGATGGGATCTGGTAGCTGCCTCTTAACCACTGGCCTGTTGAGGCTGACAAGTTAGGGAAGCTGGCACCGCCCGTTGGAGGTGG